>CAIPUJ010000029.1 GCA_903868205.1 uncultured bacterium
ACCGTCAGCAATGACAATTCTGTCATCTCTGCTAATATGTGTATGCATATATCCGTTTGGTTGTTGGGTTATTAACATCCCTAGCATACCAAGCGGATTTATGTTTTACGACCCGTGTTGCATTTCAGAGGAGAATTCAGCATTTTAAATATTTATAAATGACCATATACAAACAAATTATCTTTAATATAAAATTGTATGTTGTATAATTTAAAAAATCTTGTTATGGATGAATTTATAAGAGAAGGCTCTATTAAACTTTATATTCAAAATTTCACACCTGCCTGCCTCAGGATAGCTTTGATCCTCCCTTGTTGAAATAAAAAAACTCGAGGGTTTAAACCTCGAGTTTTTAGGCTCAACACGATTGAATCACACCGACTTAGTAATCGGTAATTTTGGTAGTGGATCAAATCCAACATTACCAAAAGTGATTTCTCGCCGAGGGAGACAAATAACAGCAAAACTTCTGTCTGCATTTGTATCCCCTGGATTAATCGTAAGCACCTGACCACCTTCGACGAATATCGCTTCGCGAGTAAAACCGCAAAGTACGAATTCCGTCTCTGGATACTTACGTCTAATTTGCATAGCCGCAGAATCCATAGCACCTTCACTGATTGTCATGAGTTTTAAACCCAGGTCGAGCTGAACATAGAATCGAAAGCCGTTTATATCTACAACAGCTCCTTCATCCAAGTGCTCTTCAGAGACCACCGACCAATTGCTTGGGATCATCCCTTTTTCCTTGAGCTTTTTGTATTCCGAACTCTGATCTGCGCGAATCGCATAATGAACAGAGAAACCATTGAGTTCTGAGCGACCAATATCTTCAATCGCGATATTACCACAGTGGATTATGTGGCTAACACCACGATCTCCGAATTCTTTCGCCAAGTGACCCCAATAAGCACGATCACGGTGACTGATATCCAGACTGTCAGAAATTACTCCAACGCTGAACACCGGCCGATCATCAGGTGTCGGCAAAATCCGACTAAAAATAACCTGACCAGAAACAGTATCCACAATGGCATACTCATAGCCCCACCCAAGTGCCTCTTCGACAGCGCCAGGATTTATAAAAGACACGAGTTGACCCTGCTTGAATGTCTGGAAGTGCATATGACCGCCAAACACGTATCGCAAACCATCAAACTGCTGTCTTATATCCATGAGCGTTTCGCTAAACTGATCCGTAGTCTTTCGAAGGAAATCTATGTGTCTTTTGTGGCCCACATAAATTACCTCACCGTCAGGTAACGTTCTAATCCTTTTTTCAGGGAATGTTATGTCCCAGCCTTCTGGACGATCTTGATGAAAAACTGGATCATCCCTTTGTCCATCGACAAAAGCACATATTACCGGCAAACCACCGAATAGGTCTTTCGATACATGCTTTGGTATGATGTCACCGCAGTGAACAATAAGTTGAACCCCGCGTTTCTTGAATTCACGAACAATATGAGGTATGGCGTTTTTGCTATCCCCATGAGTATCAGACAATACACCTATAATCATGACACTTCTCCTTATTTAGCCAATAATATGGCGTTTTTAATGACCACTAACTAAAATCTAAGTTTAGATTAGCACCAATATTAAATACTGTAAATATGTCGAAAAATTAGTTACCAGGGCAAGAATTTTTCATTTTACAACCTCCACAAGAAGAAGTTGCTAACGCTGATTTGATTATATAAATTTCATCATTAGTCCTTACATTAGTTTTTACACCTATAGCTATTTTTTCCCCCCTTTCAGCCTCTAATATTGCTTTGTGATTTTTTTCCATAGAAATAATTTTTTCTTCCACACTTCCAGTGGTTGGCCCTTGGAAAATAACTGAATCCCCTATTTTCAATTTTGTATTTCCTTGAAGAAAAACTTCAGCTACACCAATCTTTTTATAGTATTTAATAACCTTACCAATATATTCTTTCTTCTGTGTAGCCTGGCTACCTCCACATCCAGACCATTCATTTATTGGTTTACCTAAGAAAAATCCACTACTTTCACCTCTATGATATACAGTATCTAATTTTTCAGATAAAGTAACTTTCAAAATTTCAAATTCTTCCTTGAATTTTTTATCATGTTTTTTATTATCAAAATAAAAATCTATTGCTGTTCTATAAGCTTTTGTAACAGTCGCTACATATTCTGGACTTCTATTTCTTCCTTCAATTTTAAAACATTCCACACCAAGATCTAATATCTTTTCTAAGAAATCCATAGTACAAAGATCTTTTGGACTTAATACGTAGTCTTCACCGAGCTCAAGCTCTTGTCCTCCATCTATTTGCTTAATCAAATACTTTCTTCTGCATGGCTGTAAACATTCACCACGGTTCGCTGATTTACCATACAAAAATTGAGACATAAAGCACCTACCAGAAACAGATACACACATAGCACCATGTATAAAAATTTCTATTTCAGCTTTTGTTTCTTTTTTTATTTTCTTTATTTGTTCAAGAGAACATTCACGAGCTAATACCACCCTTGTAGCGCCAAGCTTTCTATAGAATTCTGCAGTTTCAGAATTTGCGATACTCGCCTGTGTACTTATGTGTACTTCAATACCAAGTCTCTTGGCGATTTGAATAATTGCAAAATCCCAACAAATAATCGCATCTACCTTGGCTACTTTTACTTTCTTTAAGACCTGCTCAACCTTTTTTATTTCTTCTTCATAAATAATGATATTTATGGCTAGATATGTTTTTACATTATTTTTATGAGCGATCTTCGTAATCTTAGGCAAGTCTGTAATGGTGAAGTTTTTGGCACCAGCACGCATATTAAATCCTTTTATACCAAAAAAGACTGCATCAGCACCATTTTTAATAGCTGCAGTCAGCGATGTATAGTCTTGTATTGGTGAAAGTAATTCTGGCTTCTTCATCTTTGTCATAGATATATTTTTAACATTAAATTTGAATAATTGGAAGATGTCTATTTATACATAGCTATATTACAGAACTGTGCTATACTACAGCACAGTGTTAAGACACAGGAACAAAGTCGAAGTTTCAAGCAAAATAATTTAAAAATCTAAAAAACATGACAGGAACAATAAAAACTCTTACAGAAAAAGGATTTGGATTCATCTCTCGCGAAGGCGAAGCGAAGGATCTTTTCTTCCATTCTTCAGAGTTAGTTGGCGTTGCTTACAATGAACTTAGAGTTGGTGACACAGTCACTTTCGAAGTTACAGAAAGCGAAAAGGGTCCAGCTGCTACACAAGTATCAAGAGCATAGTCTCTTAAAAAATACTCCGGTTTGCCGAAAGGTAAACCGGAGTATTTTTTTGTATATTATGATAAAATATAAATATGAATAATACTTTTAGTTGGTACTCAAATTTAATAAAACCATCTTGGGCTCCTCCGTCATATTTATTTGGACCGGTTTGGACTTTTTTATATATTTTAATCGCAGTGTCTTTCGGGAAAGTTTTTGTTTTAGCTTTGCAAAAACAGATAGGATTGATGGTTGTTCTCCCTTTTATACTCAATCTTATTTTTAATTTAATATTTTCTCCAATACAATTTGGATTACAAAACAATATTTTAGCTGCTGTTGATATAATACTTATTCTCGTAACACTTATTTGGGCAATGATTGCTATATTCCCCATAGCTCCTTGGATTTCTTATATACAAATCCCCTATTTACTTTGGGTTTCTTTTGCAACAATATTGCAACTAACGGTTACTTACTTAAATTTATAAATTAAAAAACCACCGTCATATAAGAGGGTGGTTTTTTAATTAAAGCTTTTTATTTGTCTTTCTTTATAAATCCCTCAAGAGCCCTTAAAGCTTCCACAGGAACCATATACACTACAGTATTACTTTGATCTGAAGACATATCATTTATAGACTGAAGAGTTCTCAAATGTAGTGCTCCTGGTGTTGATGCCAACATCTCAGCTGCTTTTGCGATATTTTGTGACGCAGCAAGCTCTCCTTCAGAATTAATAATAACAGCCCTCTTTTCTCTTTCTGCTTCTGCTTGTTTACCAATAGTTCTTTCCATTTCAGCTGGTAAACTTACATCTTTAAGTTCAACATTCTGAACTTTTAATCCCCATGCATCTGTTTCTTTATCAACAATCTCTCTTATTCTGTCAGCTATTTTATCTCTACTTGAAAGTAATTCATCAAGAGTTACTTCTCCAACAATATTTCTCATAGTGGTCTGTGCATATTGAGATATCGCATATCTAAAATCTTCTACTTCTATGATAGCTTTGTTTGCATCACTAACTTTATAGTAAATAACCGCATTAACTCTTACGGTAACATTGTCTCTTGTAATAGCATTTTGATCAGGAACATCTACTGCCTTTGTTCTTACATCTACTCTCTGGAAATTTTGGAAAATGGGCCAAACGATTCTCCAACCTGGCGACATAATAGAAGTGAACTTACCTAAGGTAAATTTAACACCTCTTTCATACTGATTAATCTGGCGAATACTTGAAAGTATTAAAATCACTATCAAAACTAGAACTGTGTACATAATAAAAATTAATTAACTATTAATATAACTATTATAACGCACAATCAATATATTAAAAACCAATAAAATTTTATGATATAATTCATTCAAAATGAGAGAAGAATTAAAAAAAGACCACTATTTCGGACTTATATTTAAGCTAGGAATGTACTGGCGCATCATCTACGCTATATTTAAATTTGTTCTTGGAATAGTTCTATTAAAATTCATAAATAGTACTTTTACAGATATTTTCTATCAAGTGATGGGACATGAGATTATGGAGGATAAAAATGATATTTTTATAAAAGCCATTAAACCAATTTTTGATAATCATACTTTTTATGTAACATACTTCGTAGCTATTTATTTTATTTTTTGGGGAGCAGTAGATGCCTTTCTTTCTTTAAATTTATTAAAATTGAGAATATGGTCATATCCTGTATCTCTTACTCTCATAACCACGTTTACACTATATGAAATATACAGATTCACCCACACCCACTCTCTTATTTTACTGTCGATAATCCTTATAGACATATTCCTAATTTGGATTATATTTAAAGAGTATAAGAAATTAAAATTAATAAAAAATATATAAAACAAAAAAGGCGGGGCGCGA
>CAIPUJ010000030.1 GCA_903868205.1 uncultured bacterium
CCACTAATCACACTGATTGTTTCTGCTGCTGTTGTTGTTTTTATTTATGGGGTATTCAAATTTGTTCGTTCAGATGGAAAGGAAAAGGAAGCAGGAAAAGATATAATGGTGTGGGGTATTGTTGGTTTGTTTATAATGGTTTCTGTTTGGGGTCTTGTAAATATATTGCAAGGTACATTTAATCTAAATGATACAAGTGTAGATATAAATAGAGTTCTATTGAGATAGCTTATGTGTTTATAAGTTAGTTGCTTATTTGTGCACAGGGTTTATAATTATAGAGTTAAAATTGTTAGTTTATTATTAGTTAATTATTTAAGATAATTTATGAAGAAAGTATTGATATCAGTTTCTATGTTTGTAATGCCGATTATGGCTTTGGCTCAGGCAAGAGTAAATAGTATTTGGGATTTGTTCTCTATGGCAAATAGAGTTTTAAATATGCTCGTACCTTTGTTTATTGCTTTGGCAGTCGTATATTTTATTTGGGAAGTATTTCGTTATGCTGTTGCTGGAGATGAAGACAAAAAGAAAGAGGCTAAAACTCACATAATTTGGGGTATTGTAGGTATCTTCGTTATGGTTTCTGTTTGGGGTCTTGTAAATATATTGCAAGGTACATTTGGTACTGCTGGAGTCGCTCCAGGTAATGTTGGTAATCTTCTACCAAACTTCTAGTTTATGAAAGGAATTTCTTTTGAACATTTTTTTGCAAATATAAATGATCAAATAATCACGCCTCTTATATATTTAATTTTTACACTGGCTTTACTTTATTTTCTTTATAATGTTTTTGTTTATATTCAGAATGCAGAGAGTCCAGACAAAAGAATTGAAGGTGCTAAAGGGATGATGTGGGGAATTATAGGGTTGTTTATAATGTTATCTGTTAAAGGAATTATAAATTTGATTCTAAGGACAATCGGAGCAATATAATTAGATTATATTTAAAAACATCCGCCTGTAGCGGATGTTTTTAAATTGTTGCTTTTTTAGTAAATTCGTTGTATTATTAGTAAGCCTTCATATTAGACAATCGCTGGTTATTTATAACTAGAGGAAAGTCCGAACACAGCCAGTGTATCTCACAAAGGTTCGATACAGTCAAAAGTCCATAAAGTTATCAAGTTCGTAAAGTAAGATTCTCTGACTTTATAAACTTTAAAAACTTTTTTACTTTATAAACTGTACCGAGCTTGTGCGAGGTACATTGGAGCAGGGTAGCGGGTAACGCCCGTCTAGAGTGATCTTAGAGGTGCGAACAGTGATGCTGATGCTGAAAAGCTAGGGTTCCTTCGGGAATATGTCTGTTGAAAGACAGAAGTGCAACATGCTAAATCCTTACCTCTGTGCAAGGCCGTGTCCACCTTGTGTGGAAGCGCCGCTCGAGCCGAGTAGTAATATTTGGCCCAGATAGATGATTGTCGTTCACTTCGGTGAATACAGAATTCGGCTTATCGATATAAAGGTTTATGGAAAAGCGTACCGCAAGGTACGCTTTTCCTTTTCCTTAATTTTCTATTTTTGTTCACCCTTTAAAGTTTTTGCCAATGTTTGTTTAAAAAATTGATATTTTACTTAACGCTAATTTTTGATTATTGTGCTACAATATTGCTAATTATAAAGTCGAAACAAACATTTTTTATTGGCAAAAATTTTTTAGGGTAAATGGTTAAGAGGATTTTTAATATTTTTTATAAAGAGATTGTGGGTTTGCATGAAGCAGCATATTTGCTTGGGATTTTTGCTCTTCTTTCTCAGCTCCTGGCTCTTGTTAGGGATAGGATGTTTGCGTCTCACTTTGGTGCAAGCACTATTTTAGATGTTTACTACTCTTCCTTTAGAATTCCTGATTTTATTTTTGCTACAGTTGCTTCTCTTGTATCTATTTCCGTTATCGTTCCTTTTATTACAGAAAGATTAGGCAAAGACCAAGAAGAAGGAAAGAAATTTATAAATAGTATTTTTTATTTCTTTTCAATATTAATTGTTTCGACAAGCGTAATCGCTTTCTTTTTAATACCATATCTTGTCCCACTTATATTTAAAGGTTTGTCTGCAGAAAATTTTCCTAGTATTATTTTAACTACAAGAATTTTACTCTTGTCTCCAATACTCTTAGGTTTATCTAACTTTTTTGCGAGCCTTACACAGGTTGGTAAAAGATTTTTAGTATA
Source organism: uncultured bacterium (assembly GCA_903868205.1). Taxonomy (GTDB): domain Bacteria; phylum Patescibacteriota; class Minisyncoccia; order Phycocordibacterales; family GWA1-40-21; genus Bog-1340. Next base: position 2,178 of record CAIPUJ010000030.1, read on the forward strand.
TGCATTAAGTCCTTTATTTTATAATTTAGGTATTATTCTCGGTATTATATTCTTATATCCTATATGGGGTATATACGGGCTTGCTTTGGGTGTTGTGTTTGGTGCAATTATGCATTTAGCGATACAATTGCCTTTTGTTTTTAAAAGTGGCTTATTTAAACCATGGCCCGCTATTCTCGATTTCCAATCTATAAAAAATGTTGTTGCTATTTCAATACCGAGAACTATCACTTTGGGTATGACTCAGATTTCCATAATTGCTCTTTTGGGTATTGCTTCTTTTATGGAAAGAGGTTCAATTTCTATTTTTAATTTTGCATTAAATCTTCAATCTGTTCCTCTTACTATTATTGGTGTGAGTTATTCTATTGCAGCTTTCCCAACTTTAGCTAGGCTTTTTACAAATGGGCAAAGAGATGAATTCGTCTCCCATATAATTACTGGAGCAAGACATATTCTTTTCTGGTCTATTCCAGTTTCTGTTTTGTTTATTGTTTTAAGAGCACAGGTTGTGAGAACTATTTATGGGGCAGGGAATTTTAGTTGGTCAGATACAAAGCTTACTGCTGGTGCTTTAGCTATATTTGCCATCTCTGTTGTCGCACAGTCCCTCGTTCTGCTTTTTGTCAGAGGCTTTTATGCTACCGGAAATACTAAAAAGTCATTATATACAAGTATTGGTACTGGTGTTTTTACAATCATTTTTTCATACTTGTTTGTGAAGATTTTTAATTCATTCTTAGTCTTTAGATATTTTATAGAACATTTATTTAGAGTGGATGATTTAATTGGTACCGACGTTCTTATGCTTGCTCTAGGTTTCTCTTTGGCTCAGGTATTGAATTGCATGATCTTATGGATGTTGTTTGAAAGAGATTTCAAAGGTTTTTCTGCTCCACTACTGAATACACTTTTCCAAACTTTTTCTGCTTCTGTAATTATGGGATTTGTTGCTTATTTAGGGTTAAATATATTTGATAATTTGTTTAATATAAATACATTAGTGGGAATATTTATGCAGGGGTTATGTTCTGGTCTTTTGGGCATAGCTGCTTTCATCCTTGTTATGAAATGTATGAAGAGTGTTGAGCTTGAAGAGACTATTAAAACCTTACATAAGAAGTTCTGGAAAGTTAGACCGATTATACCTGATACAAAGGAATTATAGTTTAGAGCTATTTTCTCTTGCAAAAGAGCCTGTTTTAAGTTATACTCATAAGCAACTAATTTAAATATTATGTCACAAGATCAATTAATCAAACTTGCTTGTAAGGATTGTAAAAGAATCAATTACTGGAGCAGAAAGAATAAAAAGAAAGTTGAGCGCAAAATTGAGCTCAAGAAATATTGTAAGTGGTGTAAAAAGAATACTACTCACAAGGAAATCAAAAAATAGGCTCGCTCGGTTTCTCTTTTTAAAAACACGATAAAAATACCGCCGTCGCGGTATTTTTTCTATACTCACGAAATTTCTTGCTAGAAATTTCGCTCCGTAATATTTTTAAAAAGTGAAATCTCGCTCGCTTACGGCAGAGCAGAAAAAGATTTTGGAGGTGGAACCTTGAATCTGTAAAAAGGTTCCTCCTCGGAAATCTTGTTTTTTGATTGCAAATGAGGAGTCCTCGGTTTTTATAATTGGCGGTTTTTCTTTAGACTTTTTTATGCTATATTAATCTGACCACGGGAGATTAGTTAAGTGGTATAACATTCCTCTCCAAAAGGAAGGTTGGGGGTTCGATTCCTCCATCTCCCGCAAAAAACCAAGAAAAAGCCTATGATGGCTTTTGAGTGGATTTTCTTTGCACGGTATGTGAGAGGAATCGAAAGACGGACTGAGCGAAGGCGAAGGAGTCGGGGTCGAGAGTTTTTCTAGCAAGAAAAAACTCGTGACCGATTCCTCCATCTCCCGCAAAAACTGTTTGTGATTTTAGTGAATTGTGCAATAATTAAACTATTATTA
>CAIPUJ010000031.1 GCA_903868205.1 uncultured bacterium
GCTGTATTAAAATCTGCTCTGCTTACAACAACGTATCCAGCTTCTCCCTTTGCTGTTAGATGATCTTTAATTGAATAGTGTGTTCCGCTTACTAAAGTATATCCTTCTACTTCTAGTCTATCATTATTATAGAACCTGCTAACATTCCAACTATTTGGGAAAAATGACTCAAGATAATAACTTTTTTCACCTGATGAATTAATATAAGAACTCACTTCTATTTCTTTTCCGATTGTTGCTACGAGGTACTGAGCTATTCTTGTTGCTTCTTCTTCAGAATTATACATTCTACCGTTACGACCCAAGTCCATGTAATCATCTATCGCTCTGGTTACTCTGTTAATAGCACTTTGATGCATCAACTCATTAAACAACACCGTAAACGACCCGGTAACCGCGCCATTGGCAAACTTACCGCCGCCGATTTCCTCTATTGTGCCACCAACAACTGCACCAAAGGCAACACGTGCGCCAAAACTTTGTCCTTCGCTTAAGGGAGCGCTTAATGATGATGCCATACCTGAGAAAAAACCTTGTTCGAACTTGCCGCCCTGCACGTAACTGAACAATCCGATTTTAGTGCCATGTGCCATTGCTTTGCCTAAAAAGCGTGATTAATTCTAACCCTATTCTTACATCGAATTCACGTTAAAATAAAGAAAAAAAATTAGAAAAGTAAAACTATAAATTATGATATAATTTATAGTTTGCCATCTGGTTTTCAGTTTTTTAACCCTTAAAATTAGCTCGTTATGCTTGTATTTATGTACCAGTGTAAAATAGAATAAAAAAATAAAAACTAAAGAAATAGCGAGTGTTATATTGCTATTAAAGTTAATTCCCATTGCATAATGCGTAAATAAAGCTAGTACAAAGGCTGATACTAATGACATGATCGCAAGGGTCAATAATTTCACAACAAATTCTCTATTAACTTGTCCGACAACAACAACATCGAACATTGAGAAATAACAATAGTAGATAATTTTAAATATCAACATCTTTACCTTTCTTTTTTGTTCTATTGGTTTTAATAAATCCTTTAGATAGTTCTTGAGCATCTTTATCTTCAGGATTCAAAGATAGGCACTTGTTGATATAAACCAATGCCAATGAATCATTTAATAATGAGGCATAAGCAATACTAATATTGAAATAGGAGTCAGGAACTCGATAATTTAATTCAACAGCTTTTTGAAAACATCTAATTGCTTTTTCTTTTAAACCCCCGCTGGCGCGGATTTGCAATCCGTGCCGCTCAAATAAAAAGTCTATCTTTTCACCCAATCACAAATACATCCAAAATTCCTTTCTCTCCGGCATAATCAATCGCGCTGCTATAAACATAATCTTCGGCCCGAAAAACCAATCCTTTTTCAACCGGATTTTGATGGATATAATTTAGTTTTTGAGCAATAACAGCATTACTCCAGAGCTCAATAGGCTGGTTGTCGGCTCGCCAAAATCTATTGCCTTCTTCTGTTGCGAACAGTTTCAATAACCACTCTTTTCTACTTTCCCTAGAGTTCTCTGAAATTGCTTTTATTACTGCTTTACTGGTAAACTTCTTATAATCTCGCAGAATATCTGACAGTATATGTCCTTCTTCGGCTCGTGCAATCAAATGCACATGATTTGTCATAATGCACCATGCAAACAATTCCAACCCTTTATGCTTCTGACACCAGGTAAGGTTATCAACAAGAATATTTTTGTATTCGTTACGTGTAAAAACATCTACCCAGCCCTGTACCGCAAATGTTACAAAATAAACTCCATCCGGATTATGAAATTTGTATTTCCTGCTCATTAATACTGATCTGTGCTGTTGCAAAGATACTATTATTGGCAAATAGTACCGGCACGGATTGCAAATCCGCGCCAGCGGGGGCCAGCGGGGGCAACACGTGCGCCAAAACTTTGTCCTTCGCTTAAGGGAGCACTTAATGATGATGCCA
>CAIPUJ010000032.1 GCA_903868205.1 uncultured bacterium
ATATAATGCTTTTAATAATCAATTAGCAAATATGTCAGCATTAAATATATTATTTGGTAGCCAAGAGAGAGTGAAAATTATGCGTCTTTTTCTATTCAATTCAGAAGAGGTTTTTGATTTGGATTTGATTTGTGAAAGGTCAAAAGTTTCTACTTCAAAAGTAAGAAGCGAAATAAATGTTTTAGAAAAAGCTGGATTGGTAAAGAGAAGAGATTTTTCTAAAATTATTATAAAGAAAAATCACGGAAAGATTACAGAAAGCAAAAAGAAGTCTCATGGCTTTATTCTAAATACAGAATTTACTTATATGACCGCTCTCAAACAGCTTCTAATGAATACACAGTCTCTTGATGGAGGAGATATAGTAAAGAGATTAGCTAAGGCAGGTAAATTAAAACTCGTTGTTGTTTCTGGTGTATTTATTCAAGATCCACAAAGCAGAGTAGATATCTTGGTGGTAGGGGATAGAATAAGCAAAAATGTATTAGACAGAACAATCAAAAATATTGAATCAGAAATTGGTAAAGAACTTACCTATGCATATTTTGAAGTTTTAGATTATCAATACAGACTTCAGATGTACGATAAGCTCGTAAGAGATATTCTAGATTATCCACACGAGGTACTATTAGACAAAATAAAGGCTTAAAAAGCCTTTATTTTGTTATAAACTTTCTATTTGTAATTATTTTCAATAAGGTGTTATAATTACAGGGTAAATTTGGTCGTTGGTTTTTATTTCGACAAGTGAGGAGCAAAGCAAGAAATTCTGATTTTTTATTTTGTCCGAACGAAGTCGATATATAAGGGCTGAATACTATGCACCTTCGGTGCATAACAAGAAACGAAGTTCGATGAGTTTCTTGTGTCCAGAGCTTCGCTCTGGAGGTACATGCCGCTTTTATTAGTTATTAATATTTAAATAAAAAATAAATGAATTTAGTTGAATTAGGTGATAGCTTAAGTGTTTCAGCTTCAAATATGTGGGCAGGTGTTATAAATTTTACTCCAAAACTTATAGTAGCTATTCTTATAGCTCTTATCGGTGTAGTTATCGGAGCTATACTTGGTAAACTTGTTGCTCAGCTTATTAAACTTACTAAGGTTGATAATGCTTTGAAAGCTGCTGGTGCTGATAAGTTTGTAGAAAAGTCTGGTATCAGATTGGATGTTGGTGCCTTCATTGGTGCTTTGGTTAAATGGTTCTTTATCGTAGTATTCCTAGTAGTTTCATTCGATATACTTGGACTTCAAGCTGTTACAGCTTTCCTAACAGGAGACGTACTAAGCTTCCTTCCAAAGGTTATTGTTGCTGCTATTATAATAGTAGTTGCTGCGATTATCGCAGAAGCTATGCAGAAAGTTGTTGTAGCAAGCGCTAAGGCTGCAGCAAGCAAATCAGCAAACTTTGCTGGTAATATAGCAAAAGGAGCTGTTTGGCTTCTCGCTATCTTCGCTGTAGTTGCTCAATTTGATTCTCTAGCTCAAATAGTTGGTCCTTTACTACAAGGTATCATCATTGCAGTTTCTTTGGCTGTTGGTTTAGCATTTGGTCTTGGTGGTCAAGATGCTGCAGCTAAGTATATTGAGAAGTTGAAGAATGATATAGCTCATAAATAATTGTTCCATGAACGGAGAATAATTTAAAAAGAAAAAGGCCTGATTTGCGAAGCAAATCATGCCTTTTTCAATTCTTTTTATTTCTTGCCCCGTGAAATTTGATTTGTTATTTCACTGGGGTGTATTGTTGACTTTAAAAAAGGGAGTATAATGAAAGTAGGATTATTAGGGGAGCATTATCCGATTAAATTTTTTTCAGGGAGTCTAACTTTTGTTACGCCTTGGCGTACCATCGAGGACACCCACCTAGAACATTCTAGGGTAATGCTACTTCAAGTAATCCTTATAGAAAACCCGCTCTTCGGAGCGGGTTTTGTTTACCCTTTAAAATTTTTGCCAATGTTTTTAAAAAATTGATATAAAAATATGTATTAATTTTATTAAGTTTGCTATGTTATAATGGTAGGTATGAAGTCGAAAAAAACAATTTTTATTGGCAAAAACTTTCTAGGGTAAATGCAAAAAGAAAAGATTTTATACAGCTCATCTGTCATTTTGATTATTGTTGCCTTGTTAAATTATCTAGGCGGTCAGTTCTACTGGTATTGGACTTATAGATGGTTTGATATACCAGTCCACATGCTTGGTGGTGTTTGGATTGGGCTTACTACTCTTTGGCTCTGGGCACATTTTTCACATTTAAAAGTAGTAAAGACTTTTCGTGTGAAGGCCCTGGGTATAGTTGTCTTCTCTATTTTTTTTGTAGGGATTTCTTGGGAGATATTTGAATTATTAGGAGGTATTACAGATATGACAGATAGGGGATATTGGCCTGATACAATAGGGGATATAATAAATGATTCTGTTGGCGGTATGTTTGCATATTTTCTTTTTATAAAAACGAAGAAGCCAGAAAAAGGGCCAGCCATTATTAAATTAGGTAATAGTATTCATTAACCCGTCAAAGTTTTTGCCAACGTTTTTGAAATGTTGTTTGCTCATGTGGTAGTATTTTACATTACACTAGAGTTTAAAAGTAACATTTTATAAAAACAAAAACATTTCATTGGCAAAAATTTTGTTTGGGTTAACCCATTAAAGTTTTTGCCAATGTTTCTTTAAAATTTGTCAGGTAAAACTAATCTTAGTATTACACTAACGGCATGGTATAATATTATTGGTTTTTAGTCGAAACTAACAAATTTATTGGCAAAAATTTTCTAGGGTAAATGAAATTAACTTTCTATGGAGGTACAGGTTCTGTAACAGGTGCAAATTATTTGGTAGAGACAGATAGTTTAAAATTTGCTGTTGATTGTGGAATGATGCAAGGTTCGCCAACCGCAGAAAGTTTTAATCGTGATCCATTTTTATATGATCCTTCCACACTACAATATCTTTTAGTTACGCACGCACATATTGATCACATAGGAAGAATTCCAAAATTAGTAAAAGATGGTTTCAATGGGAAAATAATTAGTACACCAGAAACAAAAGAAATTGCAGGATTTCTTTTAGAAGATTCTCTCAGGATTATAGATGCTGATTCTAGAAAGAAAGGGGTCTTACCAATGTGGGAAAGAAAAGATATGGAGAAAGCGATGTCGCTTTGGCAAACGCTTGAATATCATACAGAATTCTCTTTAAACAATGATATATCTATATATATGAAGGATTCCGGGCATATCTTGGGGTCTGCAATGATTGAGGTAAAGAGCAGTAAGGGCAAGATTGTATTTACTGGAGACCTCGGTAATTCACCATCTCTTTTGTTAAATGATACGGAAGAAATTACTGATGCAGATTATATTGTAATGGAAAGCGTATACGGGGACAGAAATCATGAACCAAAAGATGTAAGAAAAGAAAAACTAAAACAAGCTATTTTAGATACAATTAAAAATAAAAAAGTTTTAATCATTCCGGCTTTTTCTCTTGAAAGAAGTCAGATGATTCTTTATGAGATGAACGATTTTTTTGAAAACGGAATTATTCCACAGATTCCTGTTTTTATGGATTCTCCTTTAGCGAGCAAGATTACAAAAGTTTATGAAGAATCTAAGAATTTAAAACAAAGTGTACTAGACGAGATGAAAGCAGGGGATGATGTTTTTAAATTTCCAAAACTTAAGTTTACTGTAAAAGCAGACGAGTCTGAAAGAATAGATAATACTCCAAATCCTAAAATAATTATTGCAGGTTCAGGTATGTCGACGGGTGGTAGAATAATTCATCATGAAAAAGATAATGTAGCTAATAAAGATGCTACTATCCTTCTTGTAGGGTATCAATCTGTTGGAACTCTTGGTAGGAAACTTCAAGATGGACTTAAAGAAGTTCAAATTTATGGAGAAAATATTAAGGTAAAAGCTAGGGTGGACACAATCACTGGATATTCTTCGCATAAAGATTCCGATCATCTTACTGCTTTTGTAGAAAAAGCGGCAGAGCAAGAAAAATTAAAGAAGGTGTTTGTTGTGATGGGGGAGCCGAAATCTTCACTTTTTCTAGTTCAGCGTTTGAGAGATGAACTCAATGTTTCTGCTGTAAATCCGGAGTATAAACAAGAAGTGGAGGTAGAGATATAGTAGAAAGTGAA
>CAIPUJ010000033.1 GCA_903868205.1 uncultured bacterium
ATGTGCTACTAATTTTACAGTAATAAATCTGTGAAGAGAATAGAAAAACGACAAAAATCTAGAAAAGAAAACAAAAAAAAGAAGTGTAAAGCACCAAGCCAAAAAAGCATTAAATCTAAAGACTGCTGTGGGAGAAAAATTTGGGAATTTTTAAAAAGGTGGTTTTTGATTTTTCATAAAAAAATCAAAAACCGCCTTTTCCCCACCATTTTCCTCCAAAATTTACCCTAATTTACAAACTCAATTTTATCACCAGCTTTTATATTATTTTTTTCTGCAAAACCAGTCGGTACTTCCAAAACATATTTTGCCAAATAATTATTTCCCAAAACTTTTGGATAATCTTCCGGAGAAAAATTACCAACAATACCACTTACAAAAAAATCTTCCGTAATCCAAATAATATCTATTGGGAATTTCATATCTTTCATCCAAAATCCGTATTTCCCAACCTTTTCAAATACAAAAATCATCCCTTCACTACCAGCTAGTTCAGATCTCCCAGATAATCCAAGCTCTCTCTTGCAATCATTATCAGAAATATCTGCATAAATTTTACTTGCCCGTTCTCCAGAATTAGGGTTTCCTCCAAATTGTATTTCTTTTTTGTCATATTCTCCACACTGAGTTACATAAATTTTATTTACTGATGAAGTTGCAACAGCATCATTACCACATTTAGTTATCGGCATCGCTCCATCTGGATTACCATGTCGTACCCATTGTCCATCTACACAAAGCCAAGAGTCTTCATTACCAGAAAAAAATCTAATACTTAGAATTACAAATCCAATAATAATTATTACCCAAAATATTTTTTTAATAAATTTCATAAATTAAATTATTAAACAATCTTAGTCCTTTCCCAATCTGTCGGTACTATAGAAATAACTTTTTTGTTTTCAACATCTATCTGGAATACCATATCTTTTAATTTCCACCCACGAACAACACCAGATTGTTCAAATAAGCTTTTCATTTCATTCATTTTTGTTTCTGCTTCATTCATAAGATTTTTGATATCTTCATCAGAATACCCTTTCTCCTTTAAATTAAGAGAATCTCTTTCAGACCAACGTATACCTGGTATGCGCTCCATCACAATAAGATGTGTACCACCCTGTTCTATTTTCCCAATTGGCTTCGCAGCAGATAATCCCATTTGAGAAAGTTTTTCGAGAATTTTATATTCATAAAAAGGATCTCCTGACTCACCGACAACACCTTTCAAAGTATTCACTCTTCTGCCGACAGCGTAAATTTCTTCTCCTTGCTCATTCTTCCAAACCGGTAGATCTTTCACAGCTGTAGGATCTTCCCTAACAGCACCACTTTCATCAATCTTTCTTTCTCCTTTCTTTATATTTACGCCTTCTCTCTCAAAATACCCAACTGGATCATCAGCAAATTCCTTTGGTACAAAACTAGAAAATTTAGGCTTAATTTCAATAGTAAAATTTGGTTCTTTTTCTTGATTATTTTCTTGCTGCAAATAATTCCAAACTTTTGCTGCATATGCTTTTTTCTGTTCCATTGTGGCATTTTTAATATATGGAACTCTGTCACCGATATTTCCATCCAAAACTATTGGGAAAAAACTTACGAATTCGTCGTGGGTTGGATAATTTTTAAGTGCTTCAGCAAAAAATCTTTTATCAGACTTTGTTTGTTCGTCTTCTGCTTCAATTAAGTCTCCCTCTTTTGAACGAAAATTATCTAACACATCATTCTGCCCGTAAATTCTAGTTTCTATTTCATTTATAGCATCTCTGGATTCTAGATCTTTTTTAATACCACTTTTTTCAAATTCTTCATTGCCATTTAGTGCAGCAGCAACATTACCTAAATACTGACGACCAACCCCCTCTGTCGCCACATTTATAAGAAATTTAGAAAATACTGTACCTATTCCATCAACAGTATCAGTTTCTCTTGGAATATATTCATTTAACTTACACTCAGCTAATGTTTTGGTGTCTGTATATCCGAGAAGGGCAGATTTTGGAAAAGTAAAATACAAATTATTATTTGCATCAAAATAAGCTAAAGTGTCTGGAGTTTTTTCAATTATCAATAAAGAGTGGCCTGGGGCAGAAACAACGGCATGGTCTATATTATGTTCTTGTAAAAAAGTAGAGGCTATTAAAGTCCTCCCTGCGCATTCAAGTCCCCCCTGTTTCATTGATTTAATCAAAACACCATCTATTGGTACATCTTGATTATTAATTACTTCATCTGAATCTTTTTTTAATAATTTAAAAAGTTCATGTGGTAAATCTTCTGGTTCGATTTCCTTAAGAGCTTCTTCTGTTTGTTGGTATCTTGGTAAGGTTTTTGTTGTTTCTTTTAATTTCTCATTAAAATCACCTAGATCACCACTAGATTCTACATCTAAAGTACCTAAAATTATTTTTTCAGCTTCTTTTGTTTTTTCTGGAGAAACTTCTTTTTCAACAACATGTTGTTCCGTTTTCTTGACATCTTCAGTGGTATTTTTGGGTTGTTCATTAGTCATATTCTTTTCTAGATTTTCCATATGTTTATATTATATCAAAGACTGCGGAAACGGCGAGATTCGAACTCGCGGGAGCTTTCACCCCATTCGCTTTCCAAGCGAACGCACTAGACCACTATGCGACGTTTCCAATAATTACCATATTCCAAGGTTGGTCACATATAATTTTCTACTGAAAATTTATTCGACCCCAACTCGCACCGTCGTGCTCCGTTTTTGAAAAGCTTCAAGTATTCGCTTTTCAACACCAGACCACTATGCGAACCCTCCGTAAAAATAATCTTACTCTAAACAAAAATTATTTACAATTAAATAGATCTATAAACCACCAAACTTAAAATAGCAAAAACTATCGCTAAATAAAGAGTATAAGTTGCAACAATAATGAGTGCTGGGTGGCCGACAGCTAAAAATATCAAAAGAAAACCGACACCGAAAGATTGTAAAATCATTTTTATTTTCCCCACTAGTTTCGCTGGCACTATCTCCCCCTTGAATCTAAAGTAGGCGGAGATGATAAGCATAAGCTCTATAAAAACAATCACGATAGCTAAAGGCAAACTAATTAATTCTGAAATAACAATGAAACCAACGCTTCCTATAAGAAGTTTGTCAGCAAGTGGATCAAATACTATTCCCCAGTCTGTGATTTGATTTCTTGTTCTAGCCATAGCACCATCAACAGCGTCAGAAAAAGCTGATATAGCAAAAAGAATAAATCCTATCATGTAATCTTTGTCCAAAAGGAAAAACAAAACAAAAGGAATAGATATAAAACGAAAGACTGTAATTAAATTCGGTTTAAAATATTTTCTGGGGAATAGCTTAAGAACTGTTTTTTCAAAAAATCTATCTATCACAGTAACCTTCGCAACATATTTTGGCCTTGGCTCATCAAAAACCCTAAAAGCTAAAATGCTTTTATCTATTTGTTTTTCTATTTTATTTAGTTTTGCCTTATTCATTATTTTTTACCGACAAGGGCCTCCACCCTATCTTCTGTTCTTGGGTGAGTACTGAAAAGATTTGCTGCTTTATTCCCCATACCACCAAATGGATTTGAAATATATAAATGTGCAGTAGCACTATTTGCATTATGCATTGGAGTACCAAAACTAGAAATCTTTTGTAATGCGCTAGCAAGACCTTCTGGATATCTTGTAAGTAAGGCACCGGAGGCATCTGCAAGAAACTCTCTCTTTCTAGAAATCGCTAGTTGAATAAGTTTCGCCACAATTGGAGAAAGAATAATAAAAATAATTCCTATAATAGCTAGTGCTCCACCAGCCTTACCCTCTCTCTTTCCACCTATTCCCCCTCTCAAAAATATATTTGCAAGAATTGAGATAAAACCAACAAGCACCACCACAACAGTATTTAATAAAATATCTCTGTTCCCAATATGAGAAAGTTCGTGAGCCACTACTCCCTCTAATTCTTTCTTATCTAAAATCTTTAGAAGTCCTGTTGTCACGGCCACCACCGCATGATTCTTATCTCTTCCAGTAGCAAAAGCATTCGGTGATGCATCTTCTACTATATAAACCTTCGGTGTTGGAAGACCTGCGGTAATAGAGAGATTTTCAACTATGTGATACAGCTCTGGATATGTGTCGTGTTCTGCTGGCAAAGCTTTAGACATCGAAAGAACTATCTTATCTGACCACCAATAGCTAGCGACATTCATAACAATGCTAAAAATAATAGCAAAATATAAAATACCAGAATTGTTGTAGTAATAACTAATAAAATATCCGAGACCAACAATCACAGCTAAAAATGTAGCCATGAGTAACCATGTCTTTCCTATATTTTTATCTTGTTGTGTGTAAAGTGTCGCCATTATTTTTTAAAATTTTATCTACCATTTCAATCTCCTCTCCTATACCATCTATTAATTCATAGTCCTTTATTTCTTCCACACCTATCCACTTGTATTCAACACTGTCGTGATCTAATTTAATTTCTCCAGATTTATATTCTGCGTAATAACTCAAAACAATACATGGTTGACCTTGAGGAGAAATGAAGACTAAATCCAAAAGATATTGTGGTTTTTCTATTTCTAAATTAACTTCTTCTCTAACTTCTCTGCGTAAGGTTGTTTCTACTGCATAATACCATTGACCAGCTTTTGTAGTCACAGGAGTATTTATATAATCATCTACTTCCATACCACCTCCTGGAACTGTCCAAAGATTTGGGAAAGACTTCTTATGAGGAGCTCTTTTTGTAATTAAAAATTTACCCTCCTTATTATATATAATCGCAGTAATAGCTATTCTATGTAGTTCTTTGTTTTGTATTTCCATATCAAGCATTATAACAAAACAGGGCTACTTTTTGTAGCCCTGTTTTTAATTTAGAATTTAACTTCTACTGGCTGTTTTGCAGCAGCTTCGCTTTCATCTAGAGTAAACAATTCCATTTTTACGAAGTGGAATAATTTTGCGATAAGATTGCTTGGGAAAGATTCTGTAGCGATATTCAAATCTCTTACATTTCCATTGTAGAATCTTCTAGCTGATTGTATTTTGTCTTCTGTATCTGTAAGTTCTGTTTGCAAAGAAAGGAAGTTTGCATTTGCCTTAAGATCTGGATAAGCTTCTGCGACGGCAAAAACACTCTTCAAAGCACTGGCGAGCATATTTTCTGCCTTTCCCTTGTCTACTATATTTTGTGCTCCCATTGCAGCAGCTCTAGCCTTTACTACATTATCAAAAGTTGTGCTTTCATGTGCAGCATATCCTTTTACAGCATTTACAAGGTTTGGGATAAGATCGTATCTCCTCTTAAGCTGAACGTCTATATCTGCCCAAGCTTCTTTGGCTCTATTGATAAGAGTAACGAATTTATTGTATGCAAGAACTGCCCAAATTACCAAAACGACTATAATTCCTAAAAATATATAACCCATAGTATTTATTTAATTTAATTTTAAAAGCAAAACATAATTGCTTTGCTAAGTCGCTATTATACCACAAAGCCCCCTATAAAGAAAAGGCTCGCTCGGGTATTCAATTTTGTGACCCGCATAATTTTCTGCTGAAAATTTGCTCAAGACTCAGGCCGTCGCCCTCCGTAGTTCCCAAAATTGAATATCCTCGCTCGCTTACTGGCAGATAAATACAAGATACAACAAGGTGTTTTCCCCTATTCCCCCTCTTTAACCTTCCTCCCTCCCTAAAAAAGGCAATCATCATCCAAACTTCCATTAGACAGCCCTGCTCAGTTTTTGGGGAAACTCTCGGAATACGGCGGTATGAGAGTGAGCGAATTTTTCAGCAGAAAAATTACGCGTGTTCCCTAAAAACTGAGCAAGGCTGTCTAAATTTAAGAAATGTTGCCTTTTTCCCCCATTCTGCTATACTCTTTTGGTAATGACAGCAATAATTTCATCACTACCATATATACAGATTGGCTTGGCGATCGTAATAATCGTCCTCGTTTTACTACAAAAATCAGAAGCAAGCTCTGGAGGAACTTTCGGTGGTAATGACAACTGGAACTCTGCATACCATACAAGAAGAGGTTTTGAGAAAGTGATGTTCAATACTACAGTTATCTTGGGTATACTATTCGCAGCAGCATCTCTTGCGGCTCTTTTTCTAAAATAGTTTTGCCTATTTCTCTAGTTTTGCTATAATCAATACAACTTTTAATTTTCTCGTAGCAAGTGAAAGCAAAAATAAAACAAACTCTTAATAAAAAATGGGAGATCCCAGGCGCGGATGTTATTTCAAAAACATTTGAGACGTTTAGTATAGCCGAGAAAATATTCTTTTATACTATATGTACCATATTCATAGTATCTGGAGTTTTTCTTCTTGGTAAGGTGAACGATAGTCTAAAAATAGATGTACCATCAAATGGAGGTTATCTTACTGAAGGAATAGTCGGTTCACCTAGATTTGTAAATCCAGTACTTGCTGTATCAGATGTTGATAAAGATTTAACATCCCTTGTATATTCAGGGTTGCTTAGAGCTTCTGCCACTGGAGAATTAAATTTGGACTTAGCAAAATCATACGAAGTATCTGAAAATGATCTTGAGTATACTTTTACACTAAAAGACGATATTTATTTTCAAGATGGTGAAAAAATCACATCAGACGATGTAGAATTTACAATAAACAAAATACAGGATAGCACAATAAGAAGCCCGAAGAGACCAAATTTTTATGATATAAAAGTAGAAAAAATAAATGAAAATCAAATAAAGTTTATCCTTAAAAAACCCTACTCCCCTTTCTTAGAAAATCTTACTGTAGGAATAATACCAAAACATATCTGGAACGATCTTGATACAGACCAATTTGCACTCAGCCAATATAATGTTGAACCAATAGGATCTGGTCCGTACAAAGTAACAAAAATGGAAACTTTGAAAAAGAATATGCTTCTTGTTCCTACGTATTATGAACTTAGCCCATTCGGAAAAGGTGGAATAGAAAAACCTTTTATAGACAAAATAATCATGAGATTTTATAGAGATGAAGAATCTGTTATCAATGCTTATAACAAAGGTGAGGTTGAAGCTATCAATTCAATTTCTCCAGACAAAATGCCTGATATCAAAAAACAAAATACCTCATCTATAAAAACCACACCCTTACCAAGAGTCTTCGCAGTATTTTTTAATCAAAACCAAAGCGAAATCCTTTCATACAAAGAAGTAAGAGCCGCATTAAACCTAGCTGTAGATAGAGAAAAGATAGTAAAAGAAGTTTTAAGCGGATATGGCAAATCATTAAATAGTCCTATACCAAACGGCCTTCTTGGAGAC
>CAIPUJ010000034.1 GCA_903868205.1 uncultured bacterium
AATTTGGGCCCTTAGCTCATCTGGTAGAGCACCTCATTTGCAATGAGGGGGTGGCAGGTTCGAGTCCTGTAGGGTCCACTCTAGTAGACATTGACGCTGAAAAGGCGTCTTTTTCTTTGAAAACACAAGCTACTTTAGTGGTTCGTAATTTTTCATTTTCTAAGACGATACTTTCAGGAAATACGAACCATTGAAGTTTAACTTGGGTCTCTAAATCTGATTCAGCCCATATAGAGCTTGGTTCTAATAGAAATCTCTTAGTAAACTCGACTAATTCATCTGAATTTAATTCAGTATTCTTAAAATCAATTAAGGAGGTTTGTATCTCTCCTATTTCTTGGTCTAATAAATCAAGTTGTTCTTTTAACAACTGGTCATTTATAATACCTCTGGAATTTTTTTGTATTAGAGATGTTTGCAATTGTTTAATTTCAATCAATCTCTCTTTCATTTTCTCTGCATCCTTAAATTCCGTCTTGGTTTTCTTTACAAGTTTTTCTTTAAGTGTATTTTTTAACTTTTCAATTGAATTAGCACAAAAAGAATACTTATCTATAAACTCGCAGAAGCTTTTCTCAAAATCCTCTCTGCGATAATTACCGAAACTTTTAAATTTATAAAAGGGATATTTTTTAGACCTACCTTTAGCCCAATAACCATTAGCACTGAGACCGTCAATATTCTTTATAAACTTATTGAGAGGAAAATCTGGATTACAAGTATTATACTGGTTTGTTTTATGACCCTTTCTATTTAAAACTCTCTGTACTTGATTAAACAAATCTTCGCTTATTATTGGTTCAAATTTCCCCTTATGAGATTCCCCAAACTTTTCCATAATTCCATAATATAATTTATTCCTCAGAATACAGTGAAAATATGATTTCCTAATAGGTTTACCGTTTGGAAGATGAAGCCCATCTTTGTTCACTATTCTTAAAACCTCATCCACTGGATATACACCTAGAGAAATCATTTCAAAAGCCTTCTTAATGAGTGGAGCCATCTCATTTTGAGCTATAGTAGTCTTACCTAAAACCTTAGTCATCTTGTAACCAACAGGACCTTGCCATACCCACCTTCCATCACGCACAGCTTCTCTCATTCCACCAGAACATCTCTCAGCTCTTACATCATTATCAAACTGAGCAACATTAGAAAACATATTTTCCATAAATTTACCCTGCGGAGTATTTTCAAAATATTCAGAAGTAGATTTAATTTCTATTCCAAGTTTTTTAAATAATAATCTAAGCTGGCTATAGTCATCCGTATTACGAGAAAGCCTATCTATCTTATAAATAATTACTGCTGATATTTGTTTTTTCTTATCAGCACAATAGCCAAGCATTTTTTGTAACTCTGTTCTATCTGCTGTCTTAGCACTTTCACCCTGCTCAATAAAAACCTCAACAACTTCATATCCATTTTTTTCAGCATAATCTCTACAATTTTTTTCTTGCGTGACTAAACTGTTTCCATCTTCAACCTGCTCTCGAGTAGAAACTCTACAATAGCAAATTGCTCTTTTATTATTTAATGTTTTTGAATTCATTTTTTTTCTTTTTTATGAAGGCTTCCACTAAGATGTCAGCAAGACAATCAATAGCTTGGTCTTCTTCATTAGTAAAACCCAAAGAGGGACAAGGAATATATGCTCTGTTGCTACACAAAAGCGGTCCTTGCCCCTCTTTGGGCCTAAATTTATTATTTACAGCATTTTTTCCACCCTTGTGTAGCATACTAATTTTATCATTTTTAATCTACTTTGCATATCTTTTTTCTTCACATAGTACTTAGTACTATATAGCTATAGATTACTTATCTTTACTATTTGATTCTTAGGTACTATTTGAGTATTACTCTTTAATAGTTTAGTACTATAAAGTGACTATATAGTTTTGGGGAGATAGTAGAGATAAGTAATCTGCTAGCTAAAGCTAGCTAATCTTTTTTAGAATTAGCACCAATATATTGCTCAAGAATTTTTGCTTGTAATTGGTTCCACAAATCTTGAGGCATATAAAAAGAATTAACTATCTTACTTGTCACTGGGTCAGAGAATGATGGTGGAGCAACCCACAAGAAAGAACCATCTGTGTCTTCATAACCAACTGAGTACATACCTTTTAGAATCTTAAAACCAATCATCTTAAAACCGTTTTTTTCTTTATCTAAGTATGAAACTGAAGCAACGCCCCTCATACTCCCCTTGCCTTTATTTATTTTTCTAATTTCTACCAAAAAATCGTCGATATCCATAATATTATTTGTTAATTTATAATCTTACTCGAGTGACATATGTTTCGATTGCTGGTGGGCAAATTCACCCCCTAAACATACACGCCTCAGAGCTGTTTTAAAAAAGAGAGAATATCTTTTTTGTCGTTTTTAGAATAATCTTCTTTTTCAACCAACTTACTAAACCAAACCTTTATTATTCTTGTGTTAAAATTCTGTTTTTCAATTGCTTTAGCAAAGCACACAAAAGAAGACAATGAAGAGTTCTCTTCCTTTGTTATTCTAAAGCGTCTTTCTAGAGATTTCATTTGTTTTATTTTTTTACCAATAAAAAATCGACCCGCTTTTTTCTCAATAAGTACTGAACGCCAAGTAAAGTACTCATTGATAAAGTAACGGGCCATTATCTACTTGGCGTTCAGCTTTCTGCATAACAAAAAAGCTATTGAGAACAATATCTCAATAGCTGTTTTTAATCGTAGCTATCGGATTAGACTGGACTGTTTAGTTTATCTAGCTTAAAAATCTGCCCTTTTAAATCAGCACTATTTATATCTCTGGTTTTAAATTCTTTTTCGGTTACAGTTTTTGCAAAAATAATTCCTTTTTTACCAACACTCGGAAAAAATAGCTTCTTAAGTTCACCAGAAAAACCTAAATCATTAAGTCTCTTAGCTATTGCTCTATTGCTACCATCAATATCTTTTAATTCTTTTGGAGTAAATTCTGTTCTGTCTTTACTTAACAAATATTCAAACATTTTTTCATTAGCTCCATCAAAATCAACCCTACTAATTATATAAGTTCCATTTAAAATTATAAAATTTGATTTTTTAGGTTTTGATAAACTAAAAATAACTCTTTCTTTTAATTTAATTCTTGTATCTTTTAGATATTTTTGTAACCTTTTTATTTCTTCCCCCACTGTTATAATAGCTATAATCTCATCATAATATCCTCTACTTTCTACAGCAATTCTATATTCCTCTATCAATAAAAGATTTTTAAGATTGAATAAAAAATACTCTATCGTTTTGTAGTGTATCTCATCAGACGTAGAATATGTGTCATTAGATACACCTAGCTCTACCTTAATCTTTTTTTCATCAATTTTATTAAATTTCTCTAAAAATCTATCTAAAAAAACTGCCTCAATATTTTCTCTGTTTGATACGATATAAAAGAAATCTTCTAGTTTTTGCTTATCACTTGGTTCATTTTTAACCATTGATTCATAGATTTCTTCAAGTGTTTTTTTCTTGGCATTCATTATTGCAATATTACTACCTTCTAGTATAATTTCAATACAATTTAATAGCGAAAAGTAACCTAACCCTTATAGCAATATAAGGTATGGTGAAAGAAACCGTTCAGAGTATCAAGCTCCTCGTCAGAGCACTCTGAACGGTCGTATCTGGAAACGGGTATGGGTGACTTCGGTCATTACTGGCGGGGAGCTTTATGCTTTCTACCTAAAACCGTTCAGGGTTATGAAAAAAATAATATTTGTCTCTCTTTTACTTTTATCTACACAGTTTCAAAATGTGTATGCGACTTCTGGTGCTTGCTCATATCACGGTGGCGTAAATTGTTCCGCTGGTGCGAGTTCGTATGGTAATGCTATTTGTAATGATGGGTGGGAAAGTTCAACTTACTACTCGCTAACAGATGAATGTAAATCTTCTAATTATGATGTTTGTAGTTACTCATATTCTTCTCTGGAATTAAATAATTATAAAAACAAAAATACCGAAATGCGTTCTGCTTTAAGAAAAAGTATCGATGCTGATATAATTTTTAGAGAAACGTCGCTTGCCAAACTCCAAACGCAATATGATACAAGTGTAAACGAATTACAAAATGAAAACGACGCTATGTGGCAAGAATCATTGGATAACATAGAAAAACAAAGACAGGGAGCTCTTGAGCAAGCAAAAGCAGCTAGTTATGCAGCTAATCCATATGCCGCATCTTCTGGAGGTGTAGATTTTGGTGGGGATGCAATAAATAAAAAATACGATGATTTAGCCGAATCTGTTAGAAGACAGGTAGGTGTGAGTAATTCAAGGGTATCAGTATTGAAAGCTCAGAACAATATATACACATCAAAATTCCAATCGGAAATAGATTGTCTTAAAAATATCAAAGATGGTTTTAATACACTGGAAGAATCTTGTATCAATCAATATGGTTCATACGCAATAGCATCCAGTCAGAATTTAAAAACTTGTATTTGTATTGATGGGTATGAATTCAACGTTCAAAATACAGCCTGTATACCCAACATAATTTGTCCGAACAACTCAGAGAGGATTAACGGCTCTTGTTTTTTAAAAGATTGTGAGAAAGGCTATCAATGGGATAATAGTAAAACAAGCTGTGTTAAGGTATCAGAAACCAAAACAGAAACTAATATTAAGATAAGTAAAGATATCAATGAAAATGACTGGGTAGAAGTTCCAACACCATCAAAAGAGGATAAAAAAGAAATTTCTTCAATAACTCCTGATTTAAAACTAGTAGAAATAAAAGCAACTACAACACAAACAGTTTCAAAAAAAATATCCTTTTGGACTAAAATATCCTACTATTTAAATCCTTTTAATTGGTTTAATAAATAAATATGAATTTTTATTTGATTTTAAATATCGCTCTAGGAATAGTATTGGGTGTAATAATCCTTGCTGTTTTGGCCGTATCTCTTTTTGTAATTGTAGGTTCAGAAATTAGTGATTTAAAAAAGAAAAAAAGTGAGTAAAAAAACAACTTATCTAACTTGGACTCTTTTAACACTAACAACAATTACTAGTCTTTGGTTTGGTATATCATCATATTACAAAGAACCACCATTGATTGAACCTACTTGTAATGTAGACCCTGTAGATGAGCCAGAACCTAAAGTAATAATAAAAGATGCTCTAAATTTGGGTGGTGGTACCCCATTTAGAGATGATATGCTTGATAAGTGCCCCGCTGATACAAATGTCCCAGACCAGTTTGGTTGTATATACTACTTTGCAAGCACCACAAAAGAAGAGGCGGATAATCTAGCAAAAAAACTTATATCTGTATCACCCCAAAAAGCTGGCACAGGCATCTCTTTTGAATTTGGAAGTGCTGAATCTTTAACCTATATGGTAGATTTTGTTAGCAAAGCACAGAAAGCAAAAGATGATTATGTTAATAATATTTGTAACCTAGATTCAATGAAGATTTATGGTGGTAGCGGTATGGATTTAGAGCAAAATGCTTGTATTTACTACTACAACGAGCAATACCTTAGAATACTCCAAAGCTTAGAGCACAGGATAATATTCTAAAATCTAATATAGCGTCTTACTATATACTCTTTTCCTATAAATAATCAAAAAGGAGCTTTTAAAAGCCATATATGGGTTAGCTATTCCCTTTTAAGCATTATATAGCTTAGTGGCTTTAACTATTCTAGGCGGGGCAATTCTAGCCTTATAGCTGGGTTGTGCAGGTGGGATGTCGGTGGGCGGTGTGTCGGGTGGGTGGGTTCTTCTCTTATACTCGTGCTCTATGATAAATATAGGTATTTGGGCGTGGTAATCTTTCGCCAGCGAAAGACTTTTAGTTAAAATTTAGTCTTAAAAAAGAAACTGGCAGAGCCAAGTTTTTTACGTAATTTAATAAAAAGGTTTATAATAAAAAGAACAAAACGAGGCACAATAAAATCGAAAAATAAAACGAGAAGAATCAATAAGGCTATTGTAAAAGTTTCATTCATATCTCTTATAGAAATAAATTTAAACCAAATCACCAATAGTGTGATGGCTATCCAAATTATATTAACCTTTGATATTTTTAGTGTTGAATTAAAAAATGGTATAACATCTGGATATGTACTAGTAAGGCTAGTACATTTGTATGGTTCCCAAATACCCTCAGAAGAATTCTTAATTATACTTTTACCAAATAAATGTTGATTTAACTTTTCAAGATTTTTAATTGTCCTTTCTATAAAACCATACAGTAAATGCCAAATCTTTTCTTTTGTTTTTAATTTTATCTTAAAAAGATTGGCTTTTATCCCCTTTATTGTACTTAGGTGTTGTTTATAAAAATCCTCAACAACCTCATTCATAGTGACAATCTTATCTTTGCTCTGCCTATCAATAATTTGACCACTTTTAAGATTGAGAATATAACGTTCTTTTTCTTCTAAATCTATCGGTTTAAGTGATTTATTACTCGCGTCTAGAGATTCTTTTGTGGGGCTAGCTTCATCATTAAAATCATAACCAAAATGATTTTCTGCGTATCTACTAAATTTACTAGCGGTAAGAGTCAATCCGACTTTGTCATCTTTTTTATTATCTAAATCAAAACCAATCTTAATTAAAATTTTTGTGTCCTTATCCCCATTTTTATTAACTGCTGGTATAAAACCACAATCTTCAGGGTAATCTCTGACCACACTAAAACCCTCGTACCGAGAGTCT
>CAIPUJ010000035.1 GCA_903868205.1 uncultured bacterium
AAAGCCCCAGAATAAATCTGGGGCTTTTAAATTTTGTGCGGGTAGGACGAATCGGACGCCCGACCGAAGTTTGGAAAACTTCTGTTTTACCACTAAACTATACCCGCAACCTTTTGTATACTAGCAAAAATACCTTATTTTAGCAAAATTATTTTTGTTTTTTAGAAATCTCTATAATCAAATCAAAATTATCATCTTTTTCTATTTTGTTTGCTTTTTCAAATCCGCATTTTTTGCATCTATGTATTATTCTCTCCTCCCCATTTTTCTTTTCTATACTTATTGGCTCCATAAGACCACCACAAGAAGAAGCTCTGTCTCCCGGGTTTATATCAACGTGCTTACTGTATAAACATTTAGGACAATGGTTTGTGTAACCATTCCCTGTTACTTCATTACCACAGTTTTCACACTTGAAGTTTTCTATATTTCTTTGGAATTTTTTTGTCATATTATTTATCAAACTTAAGGAAATACTTTTTAGGTTCAGATTCTTTTTCTATAAGAGATTTTAGTTCCTGGTCAATTTCAGAAATTCTTATTATTTTATCAGTGTATTTGCATAATGGGTCAACAATTCTAGATTTACAAAAGACTTCTACATCATAATCGTCTTTATTATTTATACATTTAATTTCGCCATTCATTCTATCGAATAGCTTCTTTAAATGTTTATCCTCGGTATGATTTGGTTCAATCTTTAAAAGAACTTCTTTGTCCGTTGTATAAAGTTCATCTTTAGATATATAGTCTTTTGAAAGAGCATGTTTTACGTAATCTCCCGTTGTTCTAAGCATTTTTGCTGATAATAACCCAGAATAGTAAAGAGAATTTAGTTTTATAAATAATCTCGCATATTTTTTTGCCGCTTCTAGATTAGTAAATATCCAATCCCCATTTTCGGTGGTGATATTATCTAGAAACCAGTCGACATTATCCATTTCACCAAAGATGACGGTGCTTCTGAGGGAATAGTCTATTCTGTCGGCACATAAATCTGGTAAATCTTTTTCTTTAAGCGGAAAATTTTTATCATCAAGAATATGTTCTAAATCAAACCCGTATTTTTTAAGTATTTCTGGTATCTCTGTTTTTTTAATGTAATCAGCTAATATATCGTCTTGATATGTATGTTCTTTCTCCCCCGCTGCTCCGGTGCTAAAAACATAGTCAATACAGTGAGAAAAAGCAGAGTGGGAAGCATCATGAATTAATCCGGCGATTTGTTCTTCAGTGGAGGCGCCGTACTTTTTTAGGAGTAAACAAACACCAACAGAGTGTTCAAAACGAGAGTAACCTTTCCCGGGGAAATATGGTCCTGGATATCCAATCTGGTCAACACCTTTTAGTCTTTGTAATGTTGGGCCATTTATAATTTCGATTAGTACTGGTTCCGTTATTTCAACATCGCCATATATTCTGTCTTTAAATTTCATAGGGTTCATTTCAAGTTTGCTAGTCCTTGTTTAAGTAATTTAATATATTTGTGGTCCCTGCTCGCTGGGTGTGGTAAGTATTTACATTCATAACCGCTATCTGTAACGGCCTTTTCGATATACCTTCCAAGCACTATTAAAGTATAATCTTTTTTTACAAAACTTGATAACTTTTTATGAGTAGCAGGGCTTATAATTCTGGTGTCTTCTTCCTTTTGATTATCCCATAAATCAAAAAAGACTGGATTAATATTTAATTCAGAAGTCATTTTCCTTAGAATCTTTCCAGATTTAGTTCTTATATCAAAAGGTTCTTTAAAACCCTTAGGGTGACCACCAATTAAGACTATCTTCATAATATTTTTGTCGGGGCGCCGAGATTTGAACTCGGACTACATGCTCCCAAAGCATGGATGCTACCGTTACACCACGCCCCGATATCTGCAAAAGATACTAACACAAAATATAAAAATTTGCGAGAAAAAATAACCTAAATTAAAAATAATTCATACTTTTTAATTTCTCGACAGTTTTCAATGTAATTTGTTCTATAGCTTCTGGTGTTAAGTCCTTGTATTGGCTAGATAATTCCCCAGCAGACTCCGAAATACTTTTTGTAATCTGGCTTGTATAGCTCTCTCCTTTTTTCCCGCTGCTTTCTCTGGTGTCTTCGGCAAATGATACTCCACTAGTTATCCTGTCTGTAAAGAATGAATTTTTATCACGTATAGAATCTTTTGGCATTTTTGCCATAAGTTCTTTTATTTTTTCAAGCCACTGATCAGAGATCTCTTTTTTGTCCTTAGTATTAGCTTCTGGCATGTATAAATAAGCAACACATGTATCAGTTCTATCATATTCGCCAAGGTCTTTTCTAAATTTAAATTGTAATCTCATCCCATATTTATCTAGAGTATCTGAAACTTTACTTAAGTATTCTGCAACGTTCGTCGTTCCGGTTGGGCTAGCGTTTATATAGAATCTCACCTCGCGTGCATTTTGGGGACGAAGAGCATTTCCTTTAAACCATACAAAACCTGCTGCCTGATCGGGCTGCCCACCGCTTATGAGTTCTTCATTGGTAATATGTCTTACATTTGAAGAACTAGTAACTTTATTTACTAATCTATCGCTAATTTCTTCAGTAAAATTTTTAATAAATTCCTCCTTATTTGGTAATTTTATTTGCTCAGTAATTTCTTCGTATGTCATACCAGACTTATGTATTAGGTCGTACATTGATTTAGACATAATTGCTATCATGTCTAAATCACTAGATAAATTTCTTTTTTTAAATTCATCCTCAGTTTCCCCAGTGAATCTAGTGCTTCGCCACTTGTCCATGGACCTTCTAAAGCTGTCATCCTTGATTGCAAGACGAACGAAGTCTCTTACTTGTTCTTTAAATATTTTTTCTTTTTCAATCTGTCCTTCTTTTTGGTCATCTTTAGATTCATTAATCTTCAGATCTTGGCGAACCTTCTCAAGTTTTTCTTGGTCTGTAATTTCTACGTTTTTAATAATAGCTTGTTTTTGATCATCTTGATTAGTACGATCCAATATAGGTTTAGTACCAGTTTGCAACTCCTGATTTTCTTCCGTGGCTATTTCTTCATTTGGATGCATTTTGTTCCAGAGCATTTCTCTCTCGGCTTTGTATTCGGACATGGATTGGCCAACTTTGATTCCACCGCTCGTCATAAATATTTCCTTTTGAATTTCAAGAGCCTCTGCATCTGGGCTTTGGGTTTTTTGATTATCTTGTTCAAAATTCATATCTTTATGTTATATTTTACTTTACATAATGTCTATCTCGAATTTTCTTCACCTCTTCTTCATTTTCTTCTTCTTTCTTTTTCTTTCCTTCATCCCCCATTGCTTTGAGCTCCTTTATTGGCAATTTTATCAATTCTTTTGCACGTTTTTCCAAATATTCTTCCGTGTTTAATTTTGGATTTTCTAGAACTTCTTCTAGAAGTGCGTGTAAAGTAAAACCAACCTTTGGTCCAGGCTCTTCTTTTGTAACTTCCATGAGTTTCTTACCGTCGATCTTAAGCATGCCTACAGAGATCGGATCTCTCATAGCTTCATCAATCATCGCTTTATACTTTCTGAAGCGATATGGGCTCTCTTTTGGCCTTCCCATGCCTATTCTGTCGGCGATACGTACATTCATAAGGTCCCAGATGTTATCTTTCCCTACCTGGGCGATTATTCTTCTTACAGCGGAAAGACTTATTTGTTCTGTATCAGAAAAGAACATGTGCCATCTTACTAGTTTTACTACTTTTTCAATTATTTTTTTAGAATACTTCAAATCAAGCAGAATTTTTTCTGCCATTCTTGCACCGATTACTTCATGACCATAGAAAGTCCATTTTTCTCCACCCTCACCTGCTCTGCGAGATTTTGGTTTACCTATATCGTGAAGTAGTGCAGCCAATCTTATTTCCAAAGGCCAGTTTTTATCCGCTGTCTGTTGTAATGCTCTAAGAGAATGTTCCCAAACATCATAAATATGGGCACCCTTTTGTTCAATACTTATTGTTTTCTCTAATTCAGGAATTATATATTTTAATATTCCAAATTTCTGGCAGGCTTTTATTCCTTCCATTGGAGTTTCTGACATTATTATTTTTATGAATTCTTCACGGATTCTTTCTTTTGATATTTTTTCTAAAAGATTTGATTCTGAGATTAATGCCTTTTCTGTATTCTTATCAATTTTGAATCCAACATAGTTCCCTATTCTTACGGCTCTAAGTATTCTAAGTCCGTCTTCTCTAAATCTTGCTACTGCATCACCAACAGTCTTAAGTATTTTCTTTTCTAGATCTTTTTGTCCTTCAAACAAATCAGTGATTTCTCCTTTATAGAAATTTTTCTTTTCACCATCCCCTATTATATTTAGTGCGATCGCATTTATAGTAAAATCTCTTCTCTTAAGATCATCTTCTAGCTTGTCGCTGAAAGATACGCTGTCCGGTCTACGATTGTCAGAATATTCTGTTTCAAGTCTGTACGGAGTTATTTCAATAACCTTCAGAGTTTCATCCTCTGTATTTTCATTTACAACACCAACCGTACCGAAGTTGTTTTCATAGAAAGTCTTTGGAAATATTGCAATTATTTCATCTGGCTTTGCATTTGTAGTAATATCCCAATCTTTTGGTTTTATATTTAATATAATATCTCTTACACAACCACCGATTAGATATGCTTCAAAACCAGCATTTTTCAATGCTGCTGATATAACAGCAACTTCTTCTGGTATTGGTCCAAATTCTTTGTAACCTTTTTCCATTATTTTATATTGGTGCGGGCACCGGGAATCGGTCACAAATATTTTTCTCGCCGTCGCTCGAAAAATTTCGCGACCCCGACTCGCCTTTTTTGTCTGCTGACAAAAATATGGCTCCGTCTTTCGATTCCTATTAATAATACTTATTAGTGCGGGCACCGGGAATCGAACCCGAATCTCATCCTTGGCAAGGACGTGTTCTACCACTAAACCATGCCCGCAACTAAGGGATATTATACATAAAAAATGGAAATATCAAAATGCTTTTTGATTTTTGTTTATTTTAGCGTATCATATCTACAAGTTGCCTCCGTGGTGAAATGGATATCACAACAGTCTTCGGAACTGTTGTTGTGGGTTCGAATCCTGCCGGGGGCACAAATAAGGTACATTTTTTAAAAGTGCCAAATATGTTTAGACATCGAAGCTATTGACTTATCCTCTATTGTAGTATACAATTGTGTGTAGGGTAAAGTATTAGATTGTTTACATTGGTAAACCAGGAAGGAGTATTGTATGAAAAAAAAGTTAGTAACGCTTATTGTTTCTCTCGTCGTAGCTCTGCTATTGTCTGGATGTGAATGTTTGTTCATATAACCAACAAAGCCGGCTTATAAAACACATGGCATTCGCCCATGTGTTTTTTCTATATAAGACATAGTTATTAAAATAAAAGTCATATTTTGACATAAAAAGGCTAAAAAGTATCAAAACCCCCGATTTTTTAGCCTAAAAATAAGACTCTTTTTGAACAAAACTGTGGATAACTATGTGTATATGTGAATAAAAGACGACCAATAGCCTGTCCAAAACACACCTGTTTTTTAAGAGTCTTTTATAAAAATATGGCTCTAGATATACATATTGTACATAAAATATGGCTTTAAAACTCATTTTGTCCCATAGATAAGTGTTTCTAAGAAACACTTATCCTTGTTTCACCCGAAACGTGCATAAATGGCGGTAAAAGAATAAATTTGGGTATTAGGTATTTTTATAATATAATTACACCTAATTATGAATTCTAGGGCTAAAAACAAAGAAACAGGCCAACTTGGAGAAGATATCGCCTGTAGGTTTCTGGTGAAACACGGTTTCGAGGTCGTTGAGCGTAATTATTGGAAAAAGTGTGGGGAAATTGATATCGTAGCTAAAAAGGGGAATAAGCTTCACTTTGTTGAGGTGAAAAGTGTTTCCTGTGAAATCAATCCAGAGGTTCCATATAATGAAGATTCCTTTAGACCAGAAGACAATTTGCATCCTTGGAAACTTCAAAGGTTATCCAGAGTTGTTCAGACGTATTTACTAGAAAAAGATGTTTCTGATGAAACGCCATGGCAATTTGATGTAATTACTGTGTATTTAGATATAAAAAGGCGAGTATCAAAGGTTTGTTTGTTAGAAGATATCGTCCTATAAAAAATACAAAGGCTCCACCTTTGTATGTCTCACATGAAACAGGTTTATATATAAAGTTAGACTGGACCTAGTCAGGCTAAGTGTTTCTGGTGAAACAGGGGTTTCCATTACCCCAACACCGTTTTTTAAAAAGTTTGTTTCTGCTTAAATATAAGGTTAGTCGGCTAATGCATGGCTATTATAATGGTTAGAAAATGTTGAAAAGGGTGAGGGGTTGAGAAAATATACTCATTTCATTCGTTATTTTCTATTAAAAAACCGCCCCATCCTATATACAAATTCAAGGCGAAGTTGTTTTTGGAATTGTGACGGTTTGTCGAAAGAAGGTGCTCAGTGTTATCTCGTTCTCATTTTCAGGTCGTCCTTTTAAAAAGAGGATCAAGACTGAATTTTGAGTTTAAAATTCTAACGGAATATCACCAAATAAATCTTTCTTTTTTGAAGCTAGCTAGGCTTCTGGAAGAACAGCGATTAGAAATCATTGGTGGAGAATAAATTAACAGTTGCATGTCTAATTCATTTCCAATGTCCTATTTATATCTGGTACTATTTTATTCCTATATAAAGGACATGTAAAGGACAAAACTGTGGATAACTCATTAAATAAAAATGTCCTTTACAAAGGACATTTAAAAGACATATTTTTAGCCGTATTATTTTAGTTCCAATAAAACAGGACAGTGATCAGATCCAAACATGTTATCTAAAATTTCTGCTTTTTTGATTTTATTTTTTAAATTTTCTGACACAAAAAAATAATCTAATCTCCATCCAACATTTCTATCACGCGCAAAAGTTTTCATGTCCCACCAACTATACTGAATTTTTTCTGGATTCAAAAACCTAAAAGTATCTATCCATCCTTTTGAAATTACTTTGTCTATCCAATCTCTTTCAATACGTAAAAATCCGGTATGGTTTTCGTTACCCTTTGGTCTCGCCAGATCTATTTCATTGTGTGCCGTATTTACATCTCCACAGAAAATGACGGTTTTTCCTTGTTTTTCGAGTTTTTCAATACATCTTAGAAACTCATCATAGAATTCTAATTTATATTTTAATCTTGCTGGGTCTTCTCCACCATTTGGGAAATATGTGTTAATCAGAACCAAGTCTACAAGGCCGGACCTTTTTTCCGATCCAAGGTCCGGCCTTGGGGAGGAGAGATCTGGTTTTATAATACCCAAATGTACAGCCAA
>CAIPUJ010000036.1 GCA_903868205.1 uncultured bacterium
CAGCAAATCTGCTGTCGAGTTTTTTTATTACTCAATTACCAAGTACACCATGGTGTACTTGGTAATTGAGTAATAAAAAAACTCGACAGCAGATTTGCTGTCGAGTTCGAATTCATTTTTTCCTTACCGTGCCCATGATTGAGATAATCACGGATAAAGCTTGGAAGAAAACGAATACGTACGCGCCTTTTTCCCAGCCAAGTATGATACCCAGCAAATGCGCTATCGCGTTTACAAACCACCCCAAGCGAATCTGACTATGGGTAAGAAAGTACGCACCGGCCAGTAGTCCTAGTGAGCTACCAAGCTCGATCAGGGTTATAAATCCACTAAAGGCGAATATTGTCATCATAGACATCGCCAACACAGTGAAGACCTGAATCGTTCTTTCCACCTTAGGATTTTTCTTATTGCCTTTGAAAAATCCATAACCCATGAGCACGATCAATCCAAACTCAAGGGTTACATAAACATTATAGCCAATCCTGTGGAAGTAAATTGCCCCGAGCGCAGCAGCTATCATACCTATGAGCCATCCGGTTTTTCTTCCGTTGAAGATAAAAACCTTATTCACAAAGAACAATACAGATACGAACACCTGTAAAATCATCAAAGTCGTCATAACCCATTCCTTTCGTTTAAGGGGTTTATTGTCGAAGAACTGATATAAACATAGAATACGTGGACACGTCTGTCAAGTCAGAGGGAATAAAAAAACCGCGTCCTTATGGGGCGCGGTGTGTGTCTGAAGTAGATACTTCCTTCACTGTTTTT
This sequence comes from uncultured bacterium, assembly GCA_903868205.1. Classification (GTDB taxonomy): domain Bacteria; phylum Patescibacteriota; class Minisyncoccia; order Phycocordibacterales; family GWA1-40-21; genus Bog-1340. The sequence continues at coordinate 775 of CAIPUJ010000036.1, forward strand.
TAACACTGAGGGGAATCCCCAAGATGTTTTTAAGTTCCACAATCTTTTCAGGCAAAATTTGAACATAATGTACATCACCTGAACAACTTGTTCCGAGATAATCAAGATAACCCAATCTATCAAGTGCTGTTATAGCGCCAAGAAAATGCTGACTTCCTTTTACCGACTCGGCAGTTGTTACATTCGCTCTTGAACCATCATGTGTCTTTTCTAATTCAAGAACCAACTCGCTCATAATATAAAGTGGAAATGCCATAATCAATTCCTTTCCGTTATTGTAAATGAACCCCCGTTTATATAAAACATACTCTGATTCTATCGTAGTGTCAAGCCTATCATAAAATCACGACTTATATTATGATTAATTTATGAAAATAATACTTTTAAAGGATGTAAAGAAAGTCGGAAGAAAATTTGAAGTCAAAAATGTATCTGACGGTCTTGCTATAAACAAACTTATTCCTATGGGAATGGCTATTCAAGCTACAGAAGGAAATATTAAAGGTCTACAAGAAAAGATAAAAATAGGAGAAAACAATTCTGCTCAAATAGAAGATTCTATAAGAAAAGCTATTGCTTCACTTAAGGATGGTAAAGTTGTAATCACCGGGAAGACAAATGATAAAGGACACCTTTTTGCTGGAGTTCACAAAGCTCAAATTATTGAGGAATTTAAAAAAGTAACCGCTGTAGAAATTTCTGAAGATTCTATCAAACTCGAAAAACCTCTTAAAGAAGTAGGGGAACATAAAATAAAAATCACTCTCGGTGACAAAGCTTTTGAGTTTTTGTTGGAAATAAAGGGGGAAAAATAAAAAAAATGGAAACGGAAGAATTTAAAAGTTCAATTTCTGAAATTATAAAGAGAAGATTAACAAATCCATTATATTTTCATTTATTAATTTTTACTTGTATCATCCACTGGAATTTTTTTGTAACATTATTTTTTGTTAGTGAAGAAAACATTTTTACCAATACCGGCTTATTAAAAAATGATTACGTTCAAAAACTTCTTTTTGATCCAACTGACAAAGTAACAGTTTTACTTTCAATTATTTTTTGGGTTTTACCTTTTATTTTAACATGGTTATCTGTATGGTTCATTCCAAATTGGTTTTTGATTCCAGCAATTAAAAAAGATGAAGAATATGAAACTAATAAAATTGTAATTAAACTATCACAAAAAAGACTTATTGAGCAAGAAAAAGTCAGGCTAGAAGAACAAACCGCTAAAAAAGTTACAGCTATCGCTAAACAAGCCATCGAAGGTAAAAAAATCAAAGATATTGATCCGAAGATCGAATGGGTACTGGATTTTGAAAATTTTAGAAAAAAAGGATATGAGTTTAGATTTGAAAAGTTTTTGAAAAGTTATTATTCTGGACAGAACGCATTTTTTCAGCTTGATCCGAAAGATATATCGTATTTTGATGCATTAGGATTAATTGTAATAAATTCTAAGATTGGTGCTGTTGAATCTATAACAGAAAAAGGTAAATTTTTTTCCTCCAAAATAATGAATCCTAATTATTAAAAACAATATGATATTTCATAGGGACCAACTCAGTAGAGTTATTTGTAATATAAGAATCCCATTTCAGGAGAAAGAAGAGGTTGGTACAGCGATTTTTATCTCCAAAAATGAAGAGTTATACTTATTAACGGCTGCTCATGTAATTAAAAATTTGAATAACGAATCATACGTTGTTATATCAGATGTAAATGGAACACCCACTAAAGTATTTTTGAACATTTTAGTTGGAGACGAAGCTTTTATCAAACATGAATTAGCAGATTTAGCAAAAGTTAAAATAATACCGACAATAGAGAATAAAACTTATTTAGAAGGTAGATTTTTCCCTTATAATCAAATAAATATAGAAGATAAACCATTATCTAAAGACATAGAACTGACAACAATAGGTTTTCCACTCGGGCTCGGCGCAACTGGCGAAAGGTTTTCCCCTTTGACATATAGAACTTTTGTGGCTGCTCCAGCAATTAGTTTACCAAGATTTGATAGTGCAAGTGTTTGTGATTTTATAATATTAGAGTTACCTAGCACTGGTGGATACAGCGGTGGTCCCATGTTTGATTTGGGTTATATAATATCTGGTATGATGTCACAAACAAAACAAGATACAGTTTTACATGGAATAGTTCACGGAACAATATCTGATCAGACTGGTGGGAAATTAGCTGCAATTACGCCTTGTAAATATCTTAAAAATTGGCTTTAAAAAAACAACGGACTTTCGCCCGTTGTTTTTTTAATTAGTCCCCGTTAAAATTTTGACCGACGCATTAGATAAAAATCTAATGCCTATAAAATCTGCTGATTTTATATCAGCCAAAACTTTCTCGGGTAAATTATATAACGTTCACCAAATTTCTTCTTGATGTTCTTGAGTCGAAGTTTGTCTTTCTCTTTGTTGTGTATTCAACCTTACCATCTACGAGTGCGAAGAGAGTATGATCTTTACCTACACCAACATTCTTACCAGCAATAGTGGTTCTGCCTTTTTGTCTTAATATTATATTTCCTGTTTTTACAGATTCGTTGTGGTTTACTTTCACACCAAGGTACCTTGGATTGGAATCTCTACCGTTTTTCGATGAACCTGCTGCTTTTTTATGTGCCATGATTGATTTTGTTAAGAACGAAGTGATTTTCAAAATCTTCACCCCATGTAGTAAAAATTCTTTAGAATTTTATTGTGCTAAAGCACAATACTACACGGGGTTTAAGAAATTATATTCGCTACGCTTATTAATTTTCTAAAATTCTGATACAATTACACTTACAAATGAGTATAAATGATTTATCAGGAAAAATCAAGTCCTTTTACTTTAAAAAGAAGGACTATTTTTATAGCCAAGAAAATGGCTTCAAAATCAGTACCGACCTGTTTATCGTCATCTTGGTCTGCCTAGTAGCCACAGCTTCCTTTGGTTTGGGTAAACTTTCTGCCTTAGAAAAGAAGAAGACCCCGATCCAAGTACTCAAGGTCCAGGATGAATTATTGGCTGGGGTAATAGGGAAGATAGAACCTTCTTTAAAAGCCGAAAACAGCCCGACAGTAAATAATAATCTCGCCACAGCTTTAGACTCACAAACAAGCAAAGGACTTGTCCTAGCCTCAAAATCAGGCAAAAAATACTACTATCCTTGGTGTACTGGAGTAGACAGAATCAAAGAAGAGAATAAAGTTTGGTTTACTACTATTGAAGATGCTAAGAAGGCGGGTCTGACTCCGGCCTCTGGTTGCGCGGGTTTAAAATAGATGGTATTGTTTAAAATAGAAAACTGTAAGAAAGGAGTATTTTGTGAAAAGAAAAGATCTGTTTTATGGAAGAGAAGTGAAACAAGACTCAAAAGGGTTGTATGTATGTTTTGGCGGCTTTCGTTTCCGTCCAATGAAAAGCAAAATAACAAAAGCTGTTTTGGGTCAAATAATATTACTTGATCCAGAACCTTTCGGCCATACAATAAAAACTTGGTACGATAATATGGCTAAATGTTCAGATGCTCAAGCTCATTTAGGGCATGTAACAATTAATGGAAAAAAAGAGATTTGGAAAAGAAAGAGAAAAATAAAGGCATGCTTTCCATAATGCATCTTTTAAAAAGTAGTATAAGGGTATAACATTGTTACACCCTTTCTTTTTACCCAAAAACCCACTAAAATTTACACCACAAAATAGGGGATTAAGCAAGGAAAAAGTGGCTTAACCAGGCCTTTTTAGAGGGTTTGACTATTGACGAAACGTGTTGTAAAAGCTTGACTTTATAATTCAGATATGCTAGTATATATAGGAAATCAGAGGCGACTCTGATTTTAATTATGATAGAAATATTAACGACGTCTTTCTTCATCTTTTCTTCAATATACGGAGGCCCGGTTAATACTAATGATGTAAAAGTTATTAGCAACGTACCGCAGATAAAAGCCCCAGTAGTTGAGAAAACAGAAACCGAAGTTCCAAATAACATAGGTTTAGAGAAGAAGGTCAGAGAATTTTTCAAGAACGATCCTTTGCTTGTAGATATTTCAAGATGTGAATCTCACTTCAGACAATATAATACAGATGGAGAATCGCTCAGAGGTAAAGTAAACAGTTCAGACATAGGCTTGATGCAGATAAATGAATATTATCATGCAGACACAGCAAAAAAACTTGGTATGGACATTCACACTGTAGAAGGAAACTTAGCTTATGCTAAATACCTATACAACAAGGAAGGTGCACAACCATGGAAATCTTCATCAAAGTGTTGGGCTACAAATGTAGCAAGTACACCTAGAACAGGAGAATTGGCAGTTAATATCTAACAGCCAAGACAAATTACAAATAAATACAAAAAGCGGGTTTGCGAAAGCAAAC
>CAIPUJ010000037.1 GCA_903868205.1 uncultured bacterium
ACCGGACTCCGCATAAAAGCTTACGATGAATTATGGCTTATGGTTGGCAGCATTGCCAAAGCAGGCAAGCTGATCTTTGAAAACGAGCCCGACAAGCTCCGCGATTATATCCTCGACCGCTCACCCAAAAAGAAAACCGTAAAAGTAGCCGATAAAGAAATAGAAACCGCTGTATTGCAAGGCACTATTACCGATGCTGACACACACGAAATAATAGAAGATGCCATTATCGAAATAGCAGGCACCAACCTTAAAACCACCACCGACGAAAACGGCGAATTCTATATTGACACCGTAATACCAGCCACTTACATCATCAGAATAATAGCTTTCGGCTACAAGGAATACCAGCAAACCAACATAGAACTGCTATCCGGAAACGAAGAAAAGGAATTCAGCTTCGGAATGGAGAAGCAGGAATAAATTGAGGGAAATAAATAATTTTGTATATTTGTGGAGAAATTACCAAAAGGTGAAGCAGTTTGTTTAAAAACAGAGAATTGTACACCACAAAGGTGAAGAAGGGAAAAAAGTTATAGCCAATTTTAAAAGACAACATGACAATGGATTTTTTACCTACAATCGAAAGTCGAGAAACTGACGAACTTATTATTATAAGCAAAAGTTCGACAGATGAATATCAGCAAGAAGCAATTGAACGTGCAAAGAAAGAATTAGAAAAAAGAAATATATCTCAAAACGAAATTGATAAAAGATTAAACGAAATTTTTAAAGACCAAAATGAATATATTGACCAAGTTCAAACTAAAATGGGAAATGAGGATTATTCAGTTTTTGAAAAACTCTGGATGATTATTTTTTGGCCAAGAGAATTGTTTTTTGGATGGACTTTAAGAAAAGATGGTTATCCTACCAAGGCAAAAAACAGATTGAAATTAATTGGAATAGGTATAGTTTTGTACTTAGTTTTTATTTTATCATCATTAATTTAAGCTATGTTATTTACAAAAAAGGATACTCGTGACATTTTTGATTTTTTAAATCTCTTTAAAATAAGAGATAAGTATAATGTTATTTACCAAAATTTTACTTTCATTGGACTCTTTTGTTTATTTTTAATTTACTTTCACTCTAACAATTTACTGATTCCATACAAAGACTTGGCAATTGTTGGTTTTTTAGCAGACATACTTGTAACTTTTATTTTCTTCAAGTTTTATTGGACAAACTTTACTATATTCTGGGCTTTACTGCACAACTTGACAATTGGCTTTATAGCCATATACTTGTTTGTTTGGACAAACGATAACTTTTCGACAAAACCGACTTATAATGAAATTTTGCCTATAGAAAACGTTGACATCCAAGACAACCATCAACGACATAACAGAGGATTTGAACCAGTAATTACAGTGATAATAAAAGGGACCAAGAAACAAATTATTTATCATCAAACAGCGTTTAAAAGCGTAATGAAATCTCGAGAAGTTGAAGTGACAATAAAAGAAGGTTTTTGGGGTTACTGGGTTTTGTCAGACATAGAATTAGTTGACAATGAATAAAAACTAGTGGTAACAGGCTGCTATTTTCAGAGGCGGGGCAGTGGCTCGTGAGACAGAGAAGTAATAATTTAAAAGGTTGTGCTTCGTGAAAACGGCAGTGATTAAAATCGCCACCGAAAAGAAGCAAGAACGTTAGCCAATATTTATAAAATGAGAACACTACTTTTTTTAATATTATTTTTAGTTGTAATTAGTTGCAATAATATCAAGCAAATTACATCTTTAGAAGGTAATTGGTATTCTTGCTCTAAAAGGGGTGATTACATAGAATTTATAGTGAAAAATGACAGCTATAGATATTCTTCAAACTTAGGGATTGTGACACCTTGGTTCAAAT
>CAIPUJ010000038.1 GCA_903868205.1 uncultured bacterium
AGTTGAAATGAGGGCTAGTGGAGATATAACAAGTGAAGAGTTTGCTAAAAACAAAGCGACATATTTAGAAGAAAAACACCAAGTAGAAAAACTTATGAATGCCACTGGGCTTAGGGCTGATGACTGGTTAGATCAAGTAGAAAAACATTTAGAGTTTGCTCGTACTGCAAAAGAGGTGTTTGATAAAACAAAGTCTATTGAAGTTAAAAAAGACATACTAATTACTTTAGGTTCGAACCTCACACTAAAAGATAAAGTATTCAATGTTCACTTAGAGAAACCACTATTGCTTATCAAAAAAGCTTCTACCGAAGTAAAAGCTTTAATTGATCGGTTAGAACCTCTAAAAGATGGCTCTGCACCAAGGGATATGAAGGTTTTGTACCCTCAAATTCCTGAACTGCTCCGTGGGTAGGGATCGAACCTACGACCAATCGCTTAACAGGCGATCGCTCTACCGCTGAGCTACCACGGAATATTATTTTATTTGAGGTAGCTCAGCGGAACCGCTGGTCACAAATATTTCTCTACTGAGAAATTTCGCGACCCCGGCTCGACACCTGCGTGTCTGCGCCCTTGAAATGCTAAATGTGTTAGCCTTTCAACTACCTCTAAATATATTCTTTTTTAAAGAACCTGAATATACTAACAAAAAAATATATAAAAGGAAAGGGTTTTGTTTTGAGTTAGATATTGATATTTTTCTTTAAATAGTGTATGCTCTTAGAACTATGGTAAACAGAATGCGACATAATAGATCCCAGAGAGGGAGCACAAGATCTCATCATTTCTTAAAAAATGTTGCGATGACAAAGTGTCCTGATTGTGGATCTGCAGTAATGAGACATCAAGCTTGTTCAATCTGCGGTAAGTATAAAGGTAAAGTAATAATTAACCTTGAAGCTAAAACAGTAAAGAAAACAAAAGCGAAGAAGTCCGAGAAAAAAGCCGAGTAATTAACACTCGGTCTTTTCTTTTCTTTTTATATCTGGTAAACTATTCTTAGTAAATAAAGAATATGTCAAACAGACACCTTGCAAGATCAATAGTTCTTCAAACCACATTCGAGTGGGATTTTAGAAATCTTTCACGAGAAGATACTTTATTATCTTTGGAAAAAAATAGTAAAGAATTTGGTGATGGAAAAGGTGAGGATTCCTTTATGGAAACTTTACTTAAAGGGATTATTGATAAGAGGGTTGATCTAGATAATGTTATTGTAAAAGCCGCTCCAGATTGGCCTATTGAAAAGATATCTATTATAGACAGAAACATTTTACGTATTGGGCTTTATGAGCTTCTATTTTCTGATAGAAAAGAAGTGCCTGCTAAGGTTGCTATAAATGAAGCTATTGAACTTGCTAAAACATACGGTGGAGAAAAAAGCGGAGGATTCATAAATGGAGTTCTCGGTACTATTTACAAAGAGCTTGGAGAACCAGGTAAAGACGAACAAACAAAAAAAAAGACAATTAAGGAAATCTCCTTTGATCAGATGCCGATAAGAAGACTTGTTGGTGCTGTTATCTATGCAAAAAAAGAAGATGAAATATATTTTGCTTTTGTGCACGATGTATTTGGTAGATGGACTCTTTCAAAAGGGAAGCTCGAAAAAGATGAAGATATGAGAATGGGTTTGATGAGAGAAATAAAAGATGAAATCGGCATAGAAATTGAAGTTGAGGATGAGCTTTTAAGTAACGAATATATCGCAAATCATCCAGAAGATGGAAAGATTCGTAAACAAGTTACATATTTTCTTGCGAAGTCAGAAATGGACGATTTAAATCTCGGTGAAAGCGGCGGATTAGATGATGCAAAATGGTTTAAACTCCAAGATATTCAAACACTTAATTTCTATGATGATATCTTGCCAATAATCACAAAAGCGATTACTATAATTGGAAGCAGATAGATTCATCCGTTAAAGTTTTTGCCAATGTTTCTTTAAAATTGGTTTTTATGAAAACGAGCTGTATTTATTGGATTATTAAGATAGTATTGTATTAATATTTAAAAAACCGAAACAAACAATTTTATTGGCAAAAATTTTCTTGGATAAACAATGAAACCCGATTTTACAAAATTTGAAGAGATACTAGGGATTACTTTTAAGAATAAAGCCCTTTTAACTCAGGCCTTTACCCATAGGTCTTATTTGAATGAACATAGAGATATAGAAATGGGACACAATGAGAGATTAGAATTCCTAGGTGATGCTGTTATTGAACTTATCGTCACAGAATATCTTTATGCTAAATATCCAGACAAAACAGAAGGTGAACTTACTTCATATAGATCTGCTCTTGTAAAAGCAGAGACTCTTTCAGAAGCTGCATCAAAGATTGGAATGAATGATTTCCTTTTACTTTCAAAAGGTGAAGCAAAAGATTTGGGTAGAGCAAGACAAATAATCCTTGCAAACACTATCGAAGCTCTTATAGGCTCAATCTTTTTGGATCAAGGATATGATATTGCAAAATACTTTATTTCTAAAAATATTTTCTTTTTGATAGATAAAATTATTGAAGATCAAATGTGGCTTGATGCAAAAAGCAAATTTCAAGAGAGGGCACAAGATAAAGAAGGAGAAACTCCACTTTATAAGACAGTAAAAGAAGAAGGTCCAGACCACGACAAGAAATTTACTGTTGGTGTATTTATTCATAATGAAAAAGTAGCAGAAGGTGAAGGTAAATCTAAACAAGAAGCCGAACAAGAAGCTGCTAAACATGCATTAAAGGAAAAAGGTTGGGCTTAGTTCACCCGTTAAAGTTTTTGCCAATGTTTCTCTAAAATTGGTGTATATTTTGTGCTAAACTTCTCATTATTAATGTGATATTATAGTTAGTATATATGAAGTCGAAACAAACAATTTTATTGGCAAAAATTTTCTTGGGTAAATAATACTCATATGAAAGAGCAACCAGAATTAGTTAGAGATGGACATGATGGTGTGAGATCAGAAGAGGAACATCTTTCTGCTTTGGAAAAAGAGATTGCTTTAGAAAAGTTAAAAAAAGTATTTCCTAATAATCAAGAAAATAAGTCTGATGGGGTGTTATTGGATTTAAATGAAAAAGGTGAGCCTATTCTATCCACCGAACAACAGGAGGAATTAAATTTTGTACAAGTAAATACTTTTAAATTTTATAAATCTTTATCTGAGGGTTTAATTAAAGATAAAGATTATGAAGAAAGAGAAAAAATAATATATAAATTTGGTGTTGATTTGGAGCTGGATGGAATAAACCCTTCAGAATATCTTTTGTGGCATATGATAACTAGTAGTGGATCGCATGAAAGACAGAATCTTCGTTTTGATTTGTCTGACAAAAGAATTTGGAATTTTATTAAAAGCTTATATGGTGTAAAATAAGTCTGTATGTATTTAAAAAGTATTGAAATTGCTGGTTTTAAATCGTTTGCTAGAAAAAGTGTATTAGATTTCAATACACCTATTTCTGCTGTCGTCGGTCCAAACGGTTCTGGTAAATCAAATGCCGCAGAAGCATTTCGTTTTGTGCTCGGTGAACAATCTATAAAATCTCTTCGCGGTAAAAGAGCAGAAGATTTAATTTTTAATGGAGGTAAGGATGCTGCTCGTGCAAACAGAGCTTCTGTAAAACTTGTTTTTAATAATGTCCAAAGAGTACTTAATATTGATTTTGATGAAGTTTCTTTGGAGCGTGTAGTTCACAGAGATTCTTCTAGCGAATATTTTATAAATGGAAGTCTTGTTAGACTTAAAGATATTATAGAGCTTCTTGCTGGGGCCCATATTGGTGCTTCAGGGCACCACATTATTTCTCAGGGTGAGGCTGATAAGGTACTCAATGCAAATACTAGAGAGAGAAGAGAAATGATAGAGGATGCTCTAGGCTTAAAAATATATCAATACAAAAAAGAAGAGAGTATAAGAAAGCTTGATAAGACAGAAGAAAATATTAAACAAGTTGAATCCCTAAGAAGAGAGATTGCTCCACATATTCGTTTCCTTAAGAAACAAGTAGAAAAAATAGAAAAGGCAGTAGAAATGAAAACTGATCTCACCAAGATGTATCATGAGTACTTTTGTCGTGAGGAATCATATTTAAATAATGAAAGAAAAAGTGTTACATCAGAAAAAGAACCCCTTTTAAAGAAGAGAGAGGAATTAGAAAAAGAGCTAGCTGAAGCAAAAGAAACCTTAGCTAAATCAAATACGAGAGATCACAAAAGCGAGAAGGTAATGGAAGTTGAAGGGAAGCTCAAAGAAACTCGTATTACCAAAGATTCTCTCATGAGAAATGTTGGAAGAATAGAGGGAGAAATCTCTTCTCTTATTCGTCTTCTAAAAAAACAGAAAGATGCAAACAGCGCGATGACAAATAAGACAGTTTTACTTTCTCAAGTAGAAAACATCACAAAAGAAATAGATTTAGAAATTGATGGAGCTTTTGAAACATCCGATATATCAAAAGTAAAAGAAATTTTTAGAAATATAAAGAAGCTTCTCAAAGATTTTATAGAAAAAAATAAAGAAAGTGAAAATAAACAAGCGGAAGAAGAAATTGAAAATGATATTAAGGGATTAGAATCTGAAAAGAGCGGATATGAATTAAAAATAAAAGATGCAGAAAAGCTTGAAACTGAGCTTGAAGAGCAATATGTATTTTTGAAGAGTGAAATAGAAAAGGAAAGAGATTCAAATAGAGATGCAGAAAAGGCATTGTTTAGAATCGTTGCAGAACAGAATGATATTCGTGGACATTTAAGCAATCTTGAAAGTAGAGAAAGTATATTAAGGAAAAATGAGGAAGATTTAAAGAGGGAATTACAAGAGGGTTCAATTCTTGTTGGTATTCAGGCTTTGAGATATAAAGATTTTTGGCCTACAAGCGAAAGTGGTGTGGCGGTTTCTTTAGAGGAAATTATAAATGAGCCGAGACAAGTTCAGGAAGATAGACGCAGAGCATTAGAGAAAATTAAAATTCGTCTTGAAGACGCAGGGGTAGCCGGTGGAGATGAAATAATGAAAGAGTTTAAAGAAACTTCTGAGAGAGATGTATTTTTGGCGAAAGAGCTTGAGGACTTATTTAAATCTTCAGAATCTCTCAAAATTCTTATAAAAGAACTTGATGAAAAACTTACAAATGAATTTAGGCTTGGTGTTACGAAAATAAATATTCAATTCCAAGAATTCTTTACTGCAATGTTCGGTGGAGGTTCCGCAAAACTTTCTTTGGTAAAAGAAAAGAAGAGGAAAAGGTCTGATACAGATTTGACTATCCCTGGTGAAGGGGAAGCCCACGATCTTACCGAAGAAGAGGAAGAACAAGAAGAAGGTCTTGATATAGAAGTGAATTTGCCGAAGAAGAAAATAAAAGGTTTGATGATGCTCTCAGGTGGAGAAAGAGCGCTTACTTCTATTGCTCTTCTCTTTGCAATCTCTCAGGTAAACCCACCACCTTTTATTATTTTAGATGAAACAGATGCTGCCCTAGATGAAGCAAATTCCAGAAAATATGGCGATATGATAGCTAACCTTTCAAAATATTCTCAGCTTATTCTTATTACTCACAATAGAGAAACAATGTCTCGTGCAGGGGTCATATACGGAGTCACAATGGGCTCAGACGGTATCTCAAGGCTTCTATCGATACAATTTGAGGAAGCAGTGCAGGTAGCCAAATAGAGGCTCGCTCGGGTACTCAATTTTGGGACCCGCATAATTTTTTGCTAAAAATTTGCTCAAGACTCAGGCCGTCGCCTTCCGTAGTTCCCAAAATTGAATACCCTCGCTCGCTTACGGGCAGAGCAGAAAAAATCACAAACAAAAACACCGAAGCTCACCATGGTGAGCTTCTAAAACGGCATCGTGAACGTCATTGCCGAATTTTTTGTTTCGTGCCATTTAGAAGTGTCTAACTTTATTTCTTTTATATCGTTTATATCTTTATATTTTAAGAAACCGTTTTTTACTGCATAATCATAAATGTCTTTTGTAATTCTTACGTCTTCGGTGCAGTAGTTTATAACGTCTTGAACTCTGCCTTGTTTCCACCATTCCATAGCTTCAAGTCCGTGACCAGTTTTGTTTCTTCCCAATGTAGCTTCTGCCACATTATCTAATTTGATTCTTCTTCCAAGTGATTCTTTTATTTCTGAAAGTAAATCAAGGCTAGTAATCTTGGTTAAATCACCAGAATAATATTTATTAAGTATTGGTATATCAAAACTATCGCTATTGTAGCCGATTAATAAGTCAGCTTTTTCTAGTATTGGCCAAAGGTCTTTAAGTTGCTCCACAGTATAGCTAGAATATTTATCTGTTTCGGAGTCATAAATACAAACAACATAAATATTTGGAAATACTTGTTTATTACCGACAGTAGTAATTATTCCATCAGTTTCGATGTCAAAAATTATTTTACGCATATTTACCCTAGAAAATTTTTGCCAATAAAAATTGTTTGTTTCGACTCGATGCAAACAAGTAAATCTTTTATAGTTACAATTATAAAGCTAGTCATTATTATTTTAATTTTTAACAAACATTGGCAAAAACTTTAATGGGTAAATTAATTTGAAGATATTTTTCTGATACCATCAACAATTTCATTATCAGAAAGAATTATTTCTTCTCCAGATGTAAGCTCTTTGATTTTGAATTTACCATTTTTTACTTCCTCGTCTCCAATACAAGTAATGAAAGGAATTTTATTTTTATCAGCATATTTTATTTGATCACCAAACTTCTTTCCAGAATAATCTACAGATACCTTAAGACCATTGTTTCTAAGTTTTTGTGCTAAATCTTGTGCAAAACCTATTGAATTTTCATTTTGTATACAAATATACAATTCTGCTGGGGCGACAATAGCTGGTAATATATTGTATGTTTCAAGCATATTTCTTATACCAACATCTCCCATACCAAATCCTATAGCAGGAACTTTGTCTTTACCAAAAATATCTAGAAGGTCATCATATCTACCTCCTCCGAATATCGCGCGTATATTTTCTGGATTTGTATCGTAAATTTCAAAGATTGTTCCAGTGTAATAATCAAAACCACGCATCAAGCTTTGGCTGAATACAACATTTGTTATTCCTAAGTCTTCTAGTCTTTTGATAAGTTCCTTTGTTTCAATGATACCTTCTTGTAGCTCAGCACTTTTTGGTAGATGAGAGACAAATTCTTCGAAGTTTTTTGAATTTAAAAGTTGGAGTAATTCAGAACTTCTTTCTGGTATTGTTTCTTGAATAGCTTTATTAAACTCCTCAGCTTTCATTTTGTCTTTCTTGTCGATGAGTTTAGAAATTATCTTTGCTGTATTTTCATCAAGAGCAAAAAGATCATTAAGAATATAATTAACAATTTTTCTGTTATTGACTCTGATTTCAAAATTACTATCTTTAAATCCAAAAGATTTCATAAGAGCAGAGGTAAGGGAAATAACTTCAACATCTGCATTTATATTTTTTACACCAAAAATATCAACATTGAATTGCCAATGTTCACGAGTTCTTCCTCTTTGGGGTTTTTCATAACGGAAAAGGTTTGGAATAGAATACCATCTGAGGGGGAATGAAAGTTCTTTTTGTTTTGCGGCGATCATTCTGGCTACTGTTGGAGTCATTTCTGGTCTGAGCGATACTTCACGATCACCTTTATCTTTAAAAGTATAAGTTTGTTCATTTACTATTTCTTCTCCTGATTTTGCTTTGTATAAATCCGCATATTCAAGTACAGATGCTCCATATTCTGAGTAGCCGAAACTTTCAGCAGTTTTTTTCATCTTGCTGAAAATGTAATTTTGTATTGCCATGTCAGCAGGATAAAAATCTCTCACTCCTTTGTAAGATTCAGTGCTAACGGCTTCTTTTTTTGTTTTATTTTCCATATTTTTTATTATTATTTTATGCGGCCCCGATGAAATATCATTCTTCGAATGAGAAAGTCTAAAGACTTTCATTTCACGGGGTTTAGAAAAATATAGTCATTACATTTCTTATTTTTCTAAACATATTGTTTATTTTAAGAATAGTTCTATTATTGTAGCTGAAATATGAAGCCAAAACAAGCAGTATTAATATTGAATAAGAAAAGAGGGGAAACACCCTTAGGGTGTTTGAATAGGTTTAAGAAAGACAATCCAAAATACGAAAACGATAAAATGACTTATGCTGGTAGGCTAGATCCTCTCGCTTCTGGCTTGCTTTTAGTGCTTGTAGGTGAAGAATGTAAAAATAAAGATAAATATCTTGGGTTGGATAAAGAGTATGAAGTGGATGTGTTATTTGGTTTTTCTACAGATACTTACGATGTTTTGGGATTAGTTAAAGATACTTCGTCACAATCTATTAGTGATATAAAAAATATTTTACCAACTTTTGTTGGTAAGTTTTCTCAAAAGTATCCTGCTTTTTCTTCTAAGACCGTAGGAGGGGAGCCGCTTTTTGCTTTAACAAAAAGTGGCGGTATTTCTGAAGAAGAAATTCCCACAAAAGATGTTGAAATTAAAAATATTGAATTAATAAATGAAAAAACTATTTCAAAATCGGATTTAGATTTTTTTATAAAAGACTCTGTTGCTCTTGTTTCTGGAGATTTCCGTCAAGGAGAAATTATAGAATCATGGAATAAAACTTTGAATAATATTAAACAAGAGCAATTCAAAATTATTTCAATAAAGGTTTCTTGCACAAGTGGAACATATATGAGAAGTTTGGCGAATGAAATTGGTATAAAAATAGGTATTCCAGCGTTAGCTTTAAATATAAGAAGAAATAGGGTTGGTGAATATATATTGACGAAATAATTAAAGTATTGGCTAAGGTTGATTTATTCTTTTATTTGTGCTATACTAGCAAAGCAGTAACAATTCTCGTAGGTTTAAGTTTTTCTTAGCCGTTTGAGATTTTAGGTCGTTTCTGCGACTTTAGTAGAAAATTGAAAATAAATGGCAAAGAAATTATATGTAGGAAATCTTCCTTACTCAGCAAATGATGCTGCGTTAGCAGATTTCTTCGCAAAGGCCGGCGCTGTTGAGTCAGCTATCGTTATGATAGACAAAATGACTGGCAGATCAAGAGGATTTGGATTCGTAAGCATGATTAATGATGATGAAGCTGACAAAGCTATTGAATCATTTAATGGTGTTGAAATGGATGGTAGAAAGCTTACCGTCAACGAAGCAAAACCACTTGAAAAGAGACCTTTCAGACCTATGAGATAATATCTCACTTGGTTAAACAAAATCCCCAGGACTTATGTCTTGGGGATTTTGTTTTGTAAAAAATTAAGAATAAGGATGCGACTGCATCCTTATTCTTAATTTTTTACAGGTATATCAGCGTGGCCACC
>CAIPUJ010000039.1 GCA_903868205.1 uncultured bacterium
ATATATTTCTTTCTGAAACTGATTTCTTTCCACTGTACATCATGTAATTGATGAGCTTTGTCACCTTTTCTGAATTATATTTGTAGTCAGGTGCAAGAGCTTTCTTTGTTTTTAGTTTTCTTCTCATGATTATTTTTTATTATGAACGAAACTCTTTAAAGTTCTCTGCCCCAGTGAAATATCAGCCTTTGGCTGAGAAAGTCTGAAGGACTTTCATTTCACGGGGCAAATAAATTATAGTCGTTTCCCTCCTTAATTTATTTTGCTGCTTTTGGTTTCTTAGCACCATATTGGCTACGACCCTTTCTTCTTCCTTCTACTCCACCGGCATCAAGTACACCTCTTACGACAGTATATCTAACACCAACGTCTTTTACTTTTCCTCCTCTTAATAGAACAACTGAGTGTTCTTGCAAGTTGTGACCCATACCTGGAATGTAGGCAGTAACCTCCATACCGTTTGTAAGTCTGACCCTTGCGATTTTTCTGATAGCTGAGTTTGGTTTCTTCGGAGTTTTGGTTGTAACTTTTGTACAAACACCTCTCTTAAATGGAGAAAGACTTTTTGTTGGTCTATTTTCCAATGTATTGAAACCACGCATAAGAGCAATCGCCTTTGGTTTTTTAGGCGCTGTCTTTCTATTTTTTCTTATTAGCTGATTTATTGTAGGCATTCTTTTAAAACTTAATTAATAATAAAAATCACAGCGAACCGCATTTCTGCTAAATTCTCTGCAACTCGTTTAAATATTCAACTCGTAGAAAGGCCGTCCTTTCAGAAACTAAAGCGTACAGCCAAGTAGCCTTTGTTATGGATAGAGTATAACAAAATAGGAAAAAATGCAAATAATTAAAAAACGAGCATGTCCTGCTCGTTTTTTAGTTATTTTAAGGTGTAATTATACTCATACCAGCACCGCCATTATAAAGGTTGGTAATTTCTGCTGGGGCCAAAAGACGATTCCAAATAGCGACCTCATCTACAGAGCCACTAAAAAGATAGATATCACCTCCATTAAATCTCATAGATCCAAAAGACCATCCTCTATTTACTGGGCTAGCTGTTAGAATAGTTTCGTTAACAGCCGTTACGCTCTTATAAACACCGTTAACAAACAACTTCATATTAGAACCGTCAAAAGTTCCCACTACATAATACCATTCTCCTGGAGTGGCGCTACTCGTATCCGCCGCATATACAGAAGTAATTCCAGCCTTACCAACAGACATAGACCATTCATGATTTGAACGATTATATTCTAGAGCCAGTTCTGTGTCATTTGTATTTACAACAGTCTGCACGACTCTAGCAAATTCTCCACCATCCGCTTTAACCCAAGCAGAAATGGTTACGCTAGAAGTAGCTGAGACAGAACCCGTCGGTGAGGTACCAACGGAATCGTCTGCACCATCAAATTCATACGCTTTACCAATCTTTCCTGTTTGGTTCACCAAAACCCCCCCAGTTGATGTCCCATTATAATTATTCCCGGAAAAATCGCCCGCTGTTGTCCCAGAGGTTTCATTAAGCGGCCAATACCCAACAAGGCCTGATGTAATAAGTGGCAAATCCGCAGAACAAATATTACTTACACAATTATATGTATCACATTCTGAATTTCCTCCGCAAGCAGACCCAGGTACGCCTGAAGAACAAATATCATTTACAGAATCACAATAACCAGAAGAACAACCCAGAGATGAAGTACAAGCAGCTCCATTGCTTCCATCTACACAAGTATTAGTTCCCATATCACAGATATTTGGAGATGAACAATCTGCATTGTTGGCACAAACAGATCCAGATGCTCCGTCGGTACATTGGAAGAAGTTCCAATTAACATCATCATAGGCACATTTCCCTGAGACACAGTCAGAATCACTTCCACATCCTGAACCTATAGAACCGTCTGTACAAGCATAACTATTTGCTGCATCACAATAACCAGAAGAACAATTGCCCCCGTTAGTACAAGGCTGACCAACCTCTCCTGTGGTACACAATCTATCGCAAGTTATGTAACAACCATAAGAATCATCCCCACACCACCCACTAAAACACTCATCGTTAGAACCACAGTAGTCATTCAACTGAGCTGTCGGTTCAAATGTCCCCGTTATTCCAAATATACTCGTGGTAGTTCCATACTTAGTTGATGACAGTACATTGGTCTTTAGGTTCTTCAGTGCATCATATATTTGAGTAGTGGTGTACATAGAAGCAGAAGGAGAAGAAGAGAAGGTGTGGTTTGGTGTAGTGATTCTTGTGTTTCCGTATACTAGGTTATATATGTCTCCTAGAGTATAAGTTGGTAATGTGTCTGTAGTGTAAGTAGGTGTAAGAGAAGAAGAGACAGCAGAAGAAGTGGCTAATGTATAACCTGCATCTGGTGTACCAAAGACTCCTGTAATACCAAATATGTTAGTACCTGGTCTAAGAGTCTCTTGTTTGAATTTGTTGGCTAATAGTAGGTATATTTCAGTTGTTGAGTGAGAGGTGGTAGCAGAGGGAGAAGAAGATGTAGTTAAAGCACTGTTTGGTGTTGCTTTCTCTGTTCCTGCTGTTATGAGGGTGTAGATGTCGTTTAGAGAGTGGTATGTTGATGAGGGAGAGGTAGAGGGAGTGAGTTTGGAGAAAGCGAAAAGGATTCCTACTACAGAAAGGGAGAGGAAGAGGAAGAGGATACCGATGGAGAGTTGGGATTTGTTTAATTTCATTAATAATATTATACATCCTGCATAGGTGCATTAGCAAGATGTGGATAACAAAAGCTATCTCAATCCAGTAATCAAAGAGAACAAACTACCAATAACCGGGCTTATTAAATTCGGTAGGAAATAAACAATTAAAATAATTATCAAAAAACCATATTTAGCAGCAATATCAGTAAAAGCGAATCTACTATTTGGGAAAAAAGAAAAAAGAATCTTTGAACCATCGAGAGGTGGAATAGGAATAAGATTAAAAACAGCCAAAGCTATGTTTATGATAACAACATTAGCGAAAATCAATAATAACTGACTTGATAGAATTCCAGAAACAGCAGCAAATCTAATTACCAAACCAAAAACCGTAGCGATAATAAGATTTGAGAGTGGCCCAGCAAAAGCGACGAGAGGTTCTGCAACTCTAGGATTTCTTAGGTTATAAGGATTATAGGGTACAGGTTTAGCCCAGCCGATTATAAAACCAGTATGAAATATGAAAAGTAAAAAAGGAAATATAATAGAGCCAAACATGTCTATATGTTTCAAAGGATTAAGCGTAAGTCTACCCTGATATTCAGCAGTTTTGTCCCCAAAGGCTAAGGCCATAGCGCCATGAGAAACTTCGTGTATTATTACTGAAAAAATAAGTACGGCGATTTGAAAAACAATTGGTATATCCATAAATTTGTTTGATAGTGAATTTGGGGCTTGCCCGGTAGTGAATTTTAAACTTGTTAAATTTTTTGTTTATAAATATACTCCTTTATTCTGCGTCTTATTAACCTACGTCCTTGTGATGTCTTAAAATACTTTTCTCTGCGTTCGGCGTCAGTTTCATCTAAACAAGCTTCGTAATATATTAGTTTCCAAGGCGCATACGGTTTGGTAGAAAAATTTAACTTCTGATTATGCTCTTTTATCCTCCTTTTTAAGTCACTGGTAAAACCAAAATACAGCTTATCATTATCTACTTCGCTTTGTAAAATATATACATAAAAGAACATAATCGAGTTTAAAATCTACTACCGGGTTGCATTTTTAAGATTTTATGATAACATAACAAAACTAATTAAAGAAATAATTTTATGGCAAAAGTTTGTGCAATAACAAAAAAATCATCAATAATGGGAGGTGGATATAGCAACGCAACTCGTGCGACGCAGTTTAACCCTACAGGAAAAGTAAGAAAGTATGTAAACTTACAAAAGAAAAGAGTTTACGTTCCAGAATTAAAAAAGACTTTCGTACTAACAATTTCAACAAAAGCAATCAAAACTATTCAGAAAAACGGAGCATTTGCTACACTGAAGAAAGCGGGAATAATTAAATAAACTAAATAAGAAAAGGCGGGGCACTTCG
>CAIPUJ010000040.1 GCA_903868205.1 uncultured bacterium
GCCGAAGGCAAACCCCATTTTCTATTGTACCAAATGAACCATGGTTCATTTGGTACAATAGAAAATCTTCGAGGTGGAACCTTAAAATCCCAAGAAAGGTTCCTCCTCGGAAACAAACTCTTATATACACAATACAGGCCGATTTTACTTAGTAAAATCGGCCTGTATTAATTACTTGACATAACTAATATACGGGGGTATAATTGTAGTAGTAATTTTATTGTTCTTCAAACCTTAGCCACAGGAGTTTGTATGAAAGAATTTACCCAAGAGGAGATCATAGCTATTGTGGATAGATATATCGAAGAAAACTATCCAATCAGTGAAAAAGAAAACGATTTCGTCGCAATAAGAAAAAGACGATCTCGTAGTTCACATGCAGTAGCGATTGAAATAATCGTAAAGATAATACTTCCGACAAAAAGAGATTTCTCTGAAAGTCTGGGGGCAATCTTTATCGCAAAATACCTTGTCGGAAAAGGTATTGGTACAAGTAAAGAAGTTGGTGGTATAAAAGAAGAGGAAATACCATTCGAAAACCTTTCAAAAACCCCACCCCAACCAAGATACTGGTACCAAAAAGACCAGTATGCATAAAACCGGACACTCGTCCGGTTTTTTTATTTTAAAAATATTTCTGACCTATTAGGCAAATAAGAATGCGACCGCATTCTTATTTGCCTAAGTATGTATTCCTGCCCATTACCCAATTATAAGGATGCGACCGCATCCTTATTCTTAAATTGACAAATGAGAGTCTTTGAATTAATCTCTTAAATAGTTTTGTACAAAATTTACTCAGGAAGGAAAACTATTCAATGATTAGTAGAATAGAAAAAGCAATTCAGGAATTCAAAAGATTACGTCGCCTAGGTGTAAGAAAAGACAAAGCTCTGGCAGAGACAGCAATCACAAAGGGTGTGCTAGTCTCGGAACTAGAAATTGCATTGATAGAACAGGAATTAAAAGATCGGCAACTCTTAAGTGAGTGTAAAAGTTGAGCTTCGGCTCAACTTTTTTTATTTCTACTAATAGGGACACTAAGTGTGTAAGCCACAATAATTTTCATTCCGTCGAATGAAAATTTTCCAGCCCCGGACTCAGCTTTTTTTTCTTCTGAAAAAATATGCTTCCGTCTTCACAAAAGCGAAAAAGACTAGAGTAGTCTAGTCTTTTTAAAAACCGCTTTTGTGACCCCACGGAGAATCGAACTCCGATTTAAGCCTTGAGAAGGCTTCGTCCTAACCGTTAGACGATGGGGCCAATGCGAAATTAATATAACATTATTATTGTATTTTACAAAATATTTACTTTTCCTTCAAAAAATAGTACTATCCCCCACAGAAAGGAAGTGTACAATGATACAAAAAACTTTATCCCTTATTAAATGGGATGCTATCGAAAAAGATGTTGAATTAGAAATCATTATGAGATATCAGGAAGTAGGCCTGAAGATCGTAGGATTCAAAGTGCTTTGTCCAATGAGCCGAGAAATCGCTGCCGAGCTATACAAAGAGCACGAGGGAAAATATTTCCACGAAAGACTCATGGGTTTTATGACCCAAAAGATCACAATAGCTCTGATAGTCGAGGGTGAAAATGCAATCGCTCTCGTAAGAGAAGCTAACGGAGCGACAGACCCAACAAAAGCAGCTGTAGGCACGATAAGACAGATGTACGGCACAGGTGGCCCAGCAAATGCTGTTCATGCTTCAGATAGTGAGAAATCATCCGCAAGAGAAATACCGATTATTTTTTCTTAGCGATCAAACAAAAACCGACGATCACTCGCCGGTTTTTTATTTATTCTAGCAAAAAAAGTTTAATAGATATATTTCACAACATTGACAATACATACAATATTGTGTTAGTATCATTCAGGACTCAAAGTATGGTGCTTTGGGAAAAAATATGGAGATTTAACAATGCAGAATGATTTCAAAAAGTGGTGGAAAGAAACTTACCACCATAAAGGAGAAGTTGTACACGCAACACAAGAAAGTATAAACAAGTACTTTCTGGCCCATCCACATCATCCCAAAATTAAAGGGGTAATATTTGATAAGGCGGTAGTAATCAGTGGTGGTTTTACAAAACTGGACATTGAAGGCTGTTCTTTTCTTGGTGGGCTAACGCTTGAAAATTTATCTGTTTTTAAAGACCTGGTAATAAAAGATATTGGTGTAATTGGAGAGTTAACTGTATCCAATGTTTTTTTAACCAGAAATTTAGTTATTAATCAAAACCTTGGTGAAGTTCTTTCTGACGGAGTGAAAGCCCTCAAACTTTGTAACTATGCAATGAGAGGCAAAATTATCTTCGAAAAATAAAACAAAACCCGACATCACGTCGGGTTTTTCTTTTTATTTAATACTAACGGAGATCGGTTTATGAAACTGTACTCAGTCGAATAAAGCGAGTTGTGTTCAGAAGTCCGCGGCGGCGGACACTTATGCCGTAAAGAAAACCTGGTATTTCAAAACAAAAAACATCCGAGAAAGGATGTTTTTTGTTTTGAAATTTTTCTTATCTCTTCTTCCACTCTTCCTCCTGCCTTACAAGTATCTCACTCGCCTTCTCTGGCTCAGCCATGACTTCTTCTACAGCGCGCTCCATACGGGTAGACTGAGAGCCTTTTATAAGCACCACATCCCCATCTTTCAACATATCTTGCAAAGCTTTACCTGCTTCTAAAGAATTTTCAAATTGAAATATATTTAAATCACTCATTTTTGCATCGAGCGCGCCCTCTGCCATTTTTCTAGATCTAATACCTACTGTCATTAAGATATCACACGATTCAGCAACATTTTTACCAGCTTCATAATGTTCTTCTGCAGAATGCTTTCCGAGCTCCATCATATCTCCAAGTACGGCAATTTTTCTACCTTTGGTTTCAATATCTTTTAGGATTCCAAGTGCTGCTTCTAGTGCAACTGGAGAAGAATTGTATGTATCATCTATTATTGTTGTATTCTTTATACCCTTCATTATTCTCATCCTCCCTTTTGGTGATTCATGTTTAAGCAATCCTTCACCAGCCTTAACAAAATTAATATTTTGAGAAAAGCCAACGGCTATAGCAGCAAGTGAAGAATAAATATTTTGTATACCAATAGACCCTTTTATTAAAATCGGTACAGCATTTTCTTTTTGCTCAACCTTAAACATCATTCCATCTGCTATGCCATCAGTATAATTTATTCCGATATTTGAAGCTTTAATATCTGCATCTCCCAGAAGCCCATAAGATATTACCTTGGCTTTTGATTTTTCTGCCATATTCATAGCATCCATATCATCTGCATTTGCAATTATTATTCCATTTCTTTTAATCGCATCTACCAAATATTTCTTTTCTTTTATTAAAGCGTCTCTACTACCAAAAAATTCTATATGAACTGGAGTTTTTGCAAATCTTGTAAGCACTGCAATATCTGGCTTTAGCCATTTTGTAATATTTTTTATATCGTCTGGTCTATCTGCTCCAACCTCTATAACAAGCCATTCTGGATATTGATTTTTACAAACAATAAGACAAAAGCCTTTCCAGATATTTAAAAACCATTTAAATGGATCATTCCAAGCATTTTCACAACCAAGAATAGTAAGAGGTATACCTATATCGCTATTGAAGCTTTTTTCACTTTTACGAACATATAAAGTGGTAGCTAAAACTGAAAAGATAGCATCTTTTGTAGATGTTTTTCCTACACTTCCTGTAACAGCAACAATCTTGGGATTATATTTTTTTATAATAAGTTTTGACTCAAACTGTATAATACTGGATACTATTTTTTTAAATATTGATTTCATTTGATGTATATTAACACATTGAAGATAATGATGAAACTAACTACCACACCCACGTCGAGGAGGAACCTTTTTGTAGATTCAAGGTTCCACCTCGACCAACCATTTTTTCTGCTCTGCCGTAAGCGAGCGAAGATTTGCTTTTCTCCTTTCTGCAAGTAAGCGAGCGAGGATTTACTTTTGAGGAAACTTGGGAGGAGCGACGGCGACGGACAGAGAAAATATTTAGCAAAATATTTTCGTGTTCATCAAAAGTAAATCCGAGCGAGCCTCTATCTATCTGGGGGAATTTGATAATAATTTATCAAAAACTTTACTATATCAAAAAATGGTCCGCTCAAAGTCTGGGATCCGAAATCAATATTTTTTGGATCAATTGTATAAAGAAAAACTAGAAATCTAGGATTATATGCTGGGAAATATCCAAAGAAAGTATGTAGGAATTTATCTGAATAATATCCGCCACCTTCATTGGCTGGCCTAGCCATCTGAGCTGTTCCGGTCTTTGCGGCTACACTATATCGATCTTGTTTATATTTACCCTGAATTAAGGCTTTATCTACAACCTCAACAAGCATTCTGGTTACATCTTCTGTCGCTTCCTTACTTACTATTTGTCTTGCTTCATTTGTATATGAAATATTTTTTGAAAGACCAACCTTATAATTAATTTTTTTAACTACATGCGGAGTAATTAATTTACCACCATTAGCAATCACAGAAAATGCTCTCGTAGCATTTATCGGTGTCAAAGAAATACCTTGTCCAAAAGAAGCGGTGGCATACTCAAGATCTCTAGGACTTTTTAAGTTATTGATATTACCAGCAACTTCATTTGGTAGATCAATCCCAGTCTCTATACCCATACCAAATTTTTCAAAATATTCAGCAAGTTTTGCCTTGCCCATTTTTTGCATTATATATGTGGTACCGGTATTCATTGAATGACTTAAAACGTCCTGCATTGTAGAAAGTCCGCGTGCATTTTTGTCTACATTTGTAATTTTCTTTCCATCAAGAGTAGCATAGCCCAAGTCTGTCCAAGTACTTTTTGCATTTATAGCTCCAGAATCTATACCGGAAGTCATTGTAATAGCTTTCATAACAGAACCTATCTCATATGAATTTGATATTGATGGATTTGAAAAAACACTTAAATCTTTTTCCTTACCAAAATCATTTAAATTAAAAGTTGGTGCATTTCCCATCGCATATATCTCACCATTTTTAGGATCAATAATAATAATCCCAGTGAGACTTGAGCTCCATTGTTTATTTACCTCTTCCGCTTTTTTATCAGCAAACCCCTGAACTTCTGGTTCAATAGAAGTAATGATATCTCCTTCCCTTTCTTTATTTGATGAAAAGGTTTTACTTATATTTGAAAAGATCTCAGCAAAAACATTCACATAAAGATCTTCTGGGCTTCTCTTCAATACATCATCATAATATTTTTCGAGTCCGTATCTACCCTCTAGAGAATCTCCATTATATCCAACAAAGCCTATTAGACGAGATGAGATGGTATTGCCTGGATAATATCTCCATCTTTCTTTTTCTACAATTACACCAGGGATTTTAAGTGGTTCTATTTTTTTAATTGTGTCTTCTGGAATTCTTTTTAGAATTTCTTCGTAAGGATCATCTTTTTTTGTTGCCTTGGAATAGAAAGTCGCAGCGTCTATAGTCAAAAACTCTGAAAGTTTTTTGTAAACTTCTTCTGGGTTTGCAATAAGTTTTGGGTTGATTGAAAGTATATATGTTGTCTTAAGAGTAGCGGCTGAAACTAGAGAACCACTTTTTGTAGTAAAAAATATATTCCCTCTATCAAACAAACTCCTAGAAACATTTACATATTGCCTATCTGCTTTTTCACTGAAATCACTACCCTTAACTATCTGCAAAAAATACAGCTTCACTATAAGTAAAGCTGCAAAAACTAATATACCAACAAAGATAAAACGAACTCTTATAGAAAAACTACTAGTTTTCATTTATAGATAAAGTAAGATTAGATGAAGCAGGAGCAACAGAAACAAATTTTTCATTATTGTCAGCAACAAAACCTTCTTTCAAAGCCAAATCCATAGTTATAGAGTTTTTTGCTTCCAAGTATGCAAATTCCATTGAGTTTATTTCTGAATTAAGAGAAGCGTTTTGTTTAGATAAATCTTGTCTTTTAACAGCATTAGCCATAGAACTACTTACAAGAAAACCATAAGAAACCAAAAGAAGCACAAATACTGAAAAGAGAGACCAGATAATACTCTTTTCCCTGTATTCAAGATTCTTTATTTGTTTTTTGATTATTTTTGTCATTTTATTAAATTGTTTTTTGAATTATTCTTAATTTTGCACTTCTCGACCTTGAGTTTTCTGAGATTTCTTTGTCGCCTGGGATAATCGGTTTTTTATTTATTAATATTCCTTCACCACCGTTTGATTTGTCTCGGAAAAAGTTCTTTACTTCTCTATCTTCAACGCTGTGAAATGAAATTATTGCCATCCTGCCATTTGTATTTAGAAGATCCCAACCCTTTTCCATTCCTTCCTTAAGTGCGCTTATTTCATCGTTTACCGCCACTCTTAATGCTTGAAACGTTTTTGTAGCACAATGTATTCTTCCTTTTCTGTAAAATGCTGGCACTGCACTTTCAATAATTTCTACTAAATCAAATGTTGTTTTTATTTCTTTATTCTTTCTAGCTAAAACTATTGCCTTGGCGATTCTTCTGGAATATCTTTCATCTGCATAAGCATAAATAATATCTGCGATCGTTTCTTCTCCCCAATTATTCAAAATAGTTTCTGCTGTAATTACATCGCTTCCTTTTTCTGCAAAGGTCATAAGAAGTGGCTCGTTGTTTTTGAAAGTAAATCCTCTACCTGATGTATCTAATTGATCTGATGAAAGTCCTAAATCTAAAAGTATTGCATCTACCTTTAGAACACCAACACTTTTTATCGCAGTATCAATATTTCTATAATCAGAAAGGACTAAATCAAATTTGCAATTAAGCTTAGAAAGTTTTTCTTGAGCTCTTGCTATTGCACCGGCATCTCTATCTGTTGCAATCACATGAACACTACCTCCAAACTCTGAACAAACTTTGGCTGAATGTCCTGCACCACCAAGCGTACCATCGAAATACACAGCACTAGGCTTTAAATTCAATCCGTCTATGGCTTCATTTAAAAGAACAGTCTTATGCCCAGTAGTAGATTTTGACATTGAAATTTCGTTTTCTGTTTTTTTATTATCTACTGGAATCATTTTGTTTATTTATATATTTCTAATGTTTTATTTAAGAAAACGATGTCAAAATTCACTACTGGGTATGCATATCTTTTTATAACGCTCCGGCTTGGCCAAGTTTTTCTGCTAATTGATCGGCCTCTTTTTCTACAACATTCTTATACTCTTTCCATTTTTCTTCATTCCATATTTCAGCTCTGTCCTGTACACCTACTAGAGCAACTTTGTTCTTGAGTCCAGCTCTTGAAACTAGAAATTCTGGTAAAAGAATTCTTCCGATAGTATCAACTTCTACTTCTGTTGCACTTCCAAACATATATCTGTTGAAACTTCTGTTATCAGCCTGAAGCATAGAAAATTCTGAAAGTTTTTCTGAAATCTTTTTCCACTGAGCGATAGTAAATAACCATAAACAATTATCGAGTCCTGCAGTAATAATTATTTTCTTTCCCATCTCTTTACGAAACTTCACAGGGAGTGACACTCTCTTTTTTTCGTCCAATGTGTGAATGTATTCTCCTATAAGCATGGTGTTTAAATTAGTGTGAGGAATTTGTTAGAAAAGTAATATTTTTTGCTCATCCCACTCTTTCCCACTTCTAGTCTATTTTATAACACTTTATCCCACTGTACAACACAAAAACTGTTGATAAGTATTTGTACAAAATACACTTAAAATAAGCCATAAAATGTAGAAAACAATTTAAAAACCACCCGATATAATCGAGTGGTTTTTAAATTGTTTTTAAATATTAAATATTATCTCTAACACACCTTGTTGCAGCGAAGTTTCCACCATCCTTAAAATACACACTTCCATCAGAAAATAGTACTGTAAATTTACTAGAAAGATATTGTGCTGGAGCTGTAGAAGTCCAGTACGGTGAGCTAGCAGTATTTAAGAAAAATGTTTTATTAATCGAAGGAGTAAAAGCTCCAGAATCAACTATTGATTGGAGTTCTTTGAGGGTTGGTAACCTCCATCCTGTTTTCTTTGCGAGGGTTAAAGCATCACACTCGTTTCTCGCTTTGGACCACTCTCTTTGAGATGGACTTCCACCCTTACAATCTTTACCAGTATTTCCTTGAGTACACTTTGCCCACATAAGCTTTGTGTAGTTATCTGTTATTGTTCCATCACCATTGTCTTTATAGTCTGTTGGTGATTCTGGTGGCAAAATCTTTTTTATAGTTGTAGTCGCAGTAGACGTTGCTGTAGTAGTCGCTGTCGCTTTTGTTGTACTAGTAGCTGTACCTGTGGCTACTGTTGTTGTCATCTTTATTGTTGGAATAGAAAATGGATTTGAATACCAAACAGTACCAAAACTCTCACTCACAAGGCTAGCCATTTTCTTTGCTAAAAGGCTCTCTTCTTTGTGTGAATAGAATAATTTATCAAAAGCAACAACTGAAACCAACAAAGCAATCACGATGTAAGAAATCAATATTTGTTTTTTATTATTCATATTTATATTAATTATTTAATATCTGCGACTTTATA
>CAIPUJ010000041.1 GCA_903868205.1 uncultured bacterium
GCATAAAAAGTCCCTACATTATAATCTCAAGATTTCCTTGAAGACTTGGGCTACCAAATTTCAAAATAACTGCGTATATTTGTATACTATAATGTACATTAAAACCTACGAATATGTTAGTAATTAGTTCGGCGGAATTACGCAACAACATGAAAAAATACCTTGACCTGGCCAAAGATGAAACAGTGGTAATACAACGAGGTAGAACGGAAACCTTTGTTTTGTCAAGACAGGAAAGGTTATCACCTGATGCCAACCTTGCAAGTGCAATTACAGCCGACGAATTACTTATTGGAATAGAAGAAGATATAAGGAAAATGTTCAGTAGAAAAGTAAAAAAATGAAGGTGCTATTTTCCCCACTGGTACGGTCTTGTTTTCAGGAAATGGAAGAAATACTTTACGAAAAAGAATATTTTGGATTTGAGGATTCTGCTCTTCAATATGTTAGAGAATTGATCTTTGAAATTAGGGACACCCTCCCAAAGTGCCAGAAAAAACCTGCTCCAACATACTTCAACAGATTTGGCAAGAATTTGTACTACTGTCGCTTCCGAAAAAATAAAGCAACGCAATGGTTTGTTTTTTTCACTACCTACTCTGTCAACAGGGAGGATGTGTATCTGGTGCAATACCTGAGCAATAACCATATTGTCTCAAAATATTTATAATAATAGGTTTGACCATAATGGTTGTCAGCTTTCGACTGAGGTTTTTTCTTTAAAAACAAGGTTTTTTTCCTGCAAAGTGTAAATAACCAAACAAGATCATGATTGGTCTCCAGCAAAGTGTGGGTACACCTTAGTCCAAAATACTGATAAGCAAATTTCAATTGAATAACAGCTTTTAGTTTGTATCTTTGTTTGACAATTAAAATAAATTATAGGACCATGAAACCCTCATGAGCAGTTGCTCGCCAAAAAAGATGATCCATCAGCTCACGGAGAGGGTTCCATGTGGCCAGTAAAAAACAAATAATTTTCACATGAAAGTATTGGTTGATGTAAATGACAATAAAGGGGATTTTATATTGGAATTACTCAATAATTTCTCGTTTGCTAAAGCTAAATCAATATCCCCCGCTAAAGCGCAACTTCTTGAATAAATACAAGAAGCAGTAGAAAATCTTAACCTGGTGAAACAAGGTAAAATTAAAGCCCGACCTGCAAAAGAGTTACTGGATGAGCTATAACGTCTTTACAATACCACCCTTTGACAAGCAGCTTAAGAGGTTGGTCAGGAAATACCCCTCCATTAAAAACGAATATGCCCTATTGATTGAAAAATAGAAGTTGGACCAGTTCCAGGTGTGATTTTGTCCAACAGATGCTTAACCCACATTGCAGCTATCCATCCATAACTAACTGATTACATAATTTTACATTTTTTAAATTTTCGTCAGGGTGCCACACGGATTTTGTTCGTGATAGTGGGACTGAGCTGTATCTTAGCTTAGCGCAAATTTCTTTTACCTGAACAGTTGGTTCACTGCATTGCCTGATCTGTATTGTTTCGCCCTTTATGTTCTCTAAAGTTGTTGTGACACTTTTTTGCGTATTCATTATTCGTATAATCTCACTCCAGTCGTGGTTTATCTGATGAAGTTTCAATTGATATCGAATGGTCGATACTATCCAATAGGCAAGTAAACCCAGGTGCAGGTGTGCCA
>CAIPUJ010000042.1 GCA_903868205.1 uncultured bacterium
AGAATATTTAATTTTGGGAGCTACGGAAGGCGACGGCCTGAGTCTTGAGCAAATTTTCAACAGAAAATTATGCGGGTCCCAAAATTGAATATCGGAGCGAGCCTCTATTCAACAAAAGTTATTGCTTTTCCTTTCTTCGCGCCTCTACCGGTTCTACCAATACGATGCACGTAGTCATCATTTGTAGCTGGAATATCATAGTTGATAACATGACTTATATCAGAAATATCTAGTCCTCTCGCAGCCACGTCAGTCGCCACAAGTACTCTAGAATGATTTTCTTTAAATAATTTAAGTGCATATTGTCTCTTACCATGAGTTTTGTCTCCATGTATAGATTCAGCCTTAATACCTTTCTTGGTTAATACTTGAGAAAGTTTTTCTACACCATGTTTTGTTCTTCCGAAAATCAAAACCTTTGTAAGTTCTTTGTTATCTAACAAACCACAAAGTACATCTGTTTTGTTTTCTCCTTTTTTAATTTGAATAACATCCTGTTCAATATTTTTTGCAGTGTCTTGGGTCTTCACAGAAATTCTAAGAGGATTCTTCAAAAATTCTGCAATCAGTCTTTCGATATCTGGAGAAATGGTTGCTGAGAAGAAAAGCGTGTGTCTTTCCTTAGGCATACCTTTCATAATTGCACGCATATCATGTACAAATCCCATATCAAGCATTCTATCAGCTTCATCTAAGACAATGCTCTTGAATTCATGTAAGTGAATCATCTTACGATCAATAAGATCTTTCAATCTTCCTGGGGTACCGATTATAAAATTGTACTGAAGTCTAAGTTCAGAAATCTGCCTATAAATTGGCGCACCTCCTACGCAACACACAGAATATATTTGCATATTCTTTGTAAATTGCTTGAGCTCATCATCTATCTGAATAGCGAGCTCTCTTGTAGGAACAATAATCAAAACTTGTTCTTGTCTATTTAACAATACTTTGTTTATAAGAGGAATAAGAAATGCTGCTGTTTTACCAGTACCAGTATTTGCTACTCCTACGATGTCACTTCCCATAAGTATTTGCGGAATTGTTCTGTCTTGAATCGGAGTTGGTAAAAGATATCCTTTTACTCTTATAGATTCTTTCAAAGCATCAACAATCTTAAAATCCTGAAAAGTATGTTCCGGTTTAAATACTGCTACTTCTTCTGTCATTTGAACTTTATTTATAAATTTAGAAAAATTTATTTTTTCAGTTTTTTGTCTGTTACCTCCGCCACGTGATCCTCCACGGAATCCGCCTCTGCTTGGTCCTCCTCTAAATCCTCCGCTTGAGGCAGCACGAAAACCACCGCCGCTTCTGCGAGGGCCACTTCCAAATCCGCTGGATTGACCAGCCCTTGATGGACCACTTTTACGAGGTCCGTTAAAACTTCTTTTTATCATTCTTTTAATAGCGTAAAAATACGCCGTTATCCGCTACGTCTGAATACACAGAACTGCCTATCGAAGGCTTAAGCGGAAATTAGTACGAATTATTTAATTAAATCACTACTAGTGTAGTGAATAAATAATTCCCCGCCTTTCTTCATAGCCATTCATTCGAACAATTCGTTGGTTCGTATGTTTACCTAGAGACTCATTTACCTACAAAGAATAGCTTATTTTTGATTATTTGTCAACACTTTACTCATACTCCCCTTTTTGTTGTTCATAGAGAACACGATACTCTCCATTATTTTCCATTAATTCTTCGTGAGCCCCTTCTTCAGAAATTTCTCCGTGTTTAATAAAAATTATTTTGTCTGCTCTTCTTAAGGTTGCGAAGTTGTGTGAAATTATTAATGCTGATTGTTTTTTAGAAATATTTTCAATGTTCCTAAAAATTTCAGAGGTTGATTTTGAATCAACTGCAGCTGTTGGTTCATCTAGTATGAATATTGGTGAATTACGATAGAAAACTCTGGCCAGTGCCATCTTCTGCCTCTCTCCTTTAGAAAGTTCGGCTCCTCCAAACTCTACACCAATCATTCTATCGTATTTTTCTTCCCATTCATCAATAAAGCTATCTGCAGTACTTTGTTTTGCAGCAAGCTTAACTTTTTCAATATCAAACTTTTTATCTATGTCACCATAAGATATGGCATTTTTTGCTTCAAAATTGAAAGCTGTAAAATCTTGTGGGAGAACACTGAGCATACTCCACCATTCATCAATTTTAAGTTTTTTCAAATCAATCCCATTAATTAAAATTTTTCCTTTAACAGGGTCATGTACTCTGAGTAGTAATCTTACTATTGTTGTTTTACCTGCACCGTTATGTCCTATAAGACCGATCTTTTCACCACTTTTAATTTTAAATGATAGATTTTTTAATACAAAATTATCTTGTTTAGGATACTTAAAACTTACATTAACAAATTCTATTTCTGGCGCATTATCTACAACAAATTTTTCTGGATGAGCAACCTCTTTAATTACAGACTTGGTTTCCAACACTTCAATAATGTCAGATACATATAAGTTTCTTTCTAAAAGCCTTGCCAAGCTTAATAAAAAATTAGTTGTTGTTGAAGTAAATGAAGATATAATAGAAAATATAAAAACAACGCTTCCCACAGATGAGCTTCCGTTTAGTGCACTACTTACTGCTATTGCTAAACCACCAAACATCCCAACGTTAGATAATATTTCTGAAAGTAGTCTAAATCTTGATCTTTCTTTTTCTACACCTATTCTTCTGTCGTTAAAATCACTAAAAATCTTTTTAATTTTTTCTAAAAAGAAATCTTGTACTTGAAAAAGTTTAGACTCAATAACAGAAAATTTACTTACAAAGAAAAATCTTAAGTTCTGGTATATTCTTTGTTCTCGGCTATTTTCGGCATTTATTCCCCATGACATTCCACCATACTTAACTTCAATAATAAATTTTGGGATTGAAAAAACGACGACTAGTAAAAATATCCTCCAGTCTACAGCTAGTATTACAACTGAGCTAATTAAAATAATAAGGAATCTTCTAATAGTACCCACTCCCAAATCCATTATTTGAATTACTGGCTGAGTACCATTATTAAAAGCTCTTTGTACCAAATCTTGAAATTTTGGATCTTCTATATGAGCAATATCTAAAGACCCTCTTTTCTTTAAAATATGTAAATCTAAAAAATTAGGAAATTTTAGATTGTAAACATTTGCACAAAATGATGTAAAGACATCGGTTATATTCGGTATTGCTGAAATAGATATATATATTATTAAAGTAAACCAAATGCTTTCGGTATTACCATCTTTTATAAAACCAGAAATTGAATCTATAAGATTTCCAAAAACTTTCGAGGTTATAGCACCAAAAGTACTATCAATGATACTTAGTAATAAAAAACCTGAAAAAGCATACGGGGCACTTTTAAAAGCAAGCTTTGCAAATATACCAAAATTCCTAAATAACTTCCTTAGATTATCTAAGTTTTTTACTTTTTTATCCATTAATATTTTTTAGTAAATCTTCACCCCTACCAATTTTCTTACATCCTCCATTTTCTTTTCAGCTCTCATAGAAGCTCTTTTACCACCTTCTTTTAGAATATCAAATACAGTATCTAAATCACTAGCTAACATAGCTCTCTTCTCTCTAAGTGGCTTAATAAAGGCCTCCAAAGCCGCTATAAGGCCATCCTTAGCTTCTTTGTAGCCCATTCCGCCTTTTGTATATCTCTCTGCTAAAGCCTGCCTTTCAGCCTCGTTTAAGAGTAACTTATGAATTGCGAAAATATGTGATTCATCAGGGTTCTTTGGATCATCTACACCTTTAGAATCTGTAGGAATACTCATTACAGCTTTTTTGATTTCTTCGTAAGTAGCAAAAAGCGGAATTACATTGCCGTAGCTTTTACTCATCTTTCTTCCATCAGTACCTGGTACTGTTTCTACATGAGAAAGAATAAGATGTTCTGGTAATTTGAATGTTTCTTCTCCTTTTCCAAAAACTCTATTAAATTTTTCAGCAGTGTCCCTAGCATATTCAACATGTTGTTTTTGATCTTGTCCTACTGGTACCAAGTCAGCATCCTGTATTAAAA
The DNA here is from genome assembly GCA_903868205.1 of uncultured bacterium. Lineage (GTDB taxonomy): Bacteria > Patescibacteriota > Minisyncoccia > Phycocordibacterales > GWA1-40-21 > Bog-1340. The sequence goes on from CAIPUJ010000042.1 coordinate 4,040, forward strand.
TATCTGAGGCCATAAGTAATGGATAATCAAAAAGACCCACATTTATTTCTTTGTTTTTTGCTTCTGCATCTTTGTAAGCATGTGCACGCATAAGATATGGCATTGTTGTAAGACAATTGAAAATCCAAGTAAGCTCGTGTACTTGAGGTACATCAGATTGTTTAAAAAGCACCACTTTCTTTGGATCAAGACCTATAGCAAGATAATCAAGAGCGACATCTATAATACCTTTCTCCATCTCTTCTTTATTCTGCACAGTTGTCATTGCATGATAATCAGCAATGAAAATATGATTTTCATATTCATCTTGTAAGTCTACAAACTGCTTCATTGCACCAAAATAATTACCAATGTGCACCTGGCCCGTTGGTTTTACTCCAGACAATAATATTTTCTTGTTGTTTGACATTTGCACTATAATACCAAAATAAGACTTATTATGCTATAGCATATGGTTTATAAACACTAGTACAGGTCAGACCTAGGACTATCCTAGGTCTGACCTGTACTTGAGTAAGTTAGCCAATCAAAAATTTCTTTTTCTACCATTTTACTATTCTCAAAATATTCTGGTAGTGCTTTTTTATTAAT
>CAIPUJ010000043.1 GCA_903868205.1 uncultured bacterium
CACAGCCTCGGGCTTGCAGATATTAGACAGAAAAGACCTAAAACCCGATGACTTGGGAAAACCTATTTACGAGATGTATTTATTAAAATAGTTAAAATAGGTCAGGTTTCATTGTAAAATCAGATAATTATAAATATTAAAAAAGAACCATACGTACGATATGGTCTTTTTTAATATTCGAATATTTAGTTTAAACTACTTCTTACATTCACACTCGCAAGGACACTTTTCCTTACAAGCACAGCTTTTGCCGCACTTACAGACGCACTCACAAGGGCATTCTCCTTTGCAATCACATTTCTCGCCACACTCACAAATACATTCGCAGGTTGGATTACATTCACAACCACATTCACATTTTTTCTTTTTTTCTTCTGACATATTGTGTTTAGTTTACCCGTTAAGGTTTTAGCTGATTACATTAAGTTACTACTTAATGTCGGAAAATCTTTGATTTTCCATCTGCTAAAATCTTTCTGGGTGAATTTATTAATAATATCGACCGTTCTATAGAATAGATGCTTTAAAGGTCCGGAATATCTCCTCAGATTGTATTTCTTTCACATTGGTCTTCTGCGGATCGTAGGTAATCTTGAAGATATCTGGATAAACGAATTTTACATAAGTCACGCCGGTATTCTTTCTGATTTCGTCCATAATGAGGAAGGAATGTCCTGAACAAGGGATGGCGACTTTCATGGATATCTGAGTAGTATTTTGTTGACTCACGGAACTGTCTGATCGCATATTCGCCAGGGCAGGGATGATGCCATAGAAGAAGACGAGACTGATGACGATGGTTGAAGTGTAGACGGTCAGAATGTATTTCCAATTTTCTTTTATTCCACTCTGACACAAGCAATCAGTTTTCTTGAGGTAAAAGTAGATAGACAGAGTAGCTAGAGTAAAGGAAATAATAATCAGATAGGAGAAGATATTGGGGATCAAGAGAACTTTTTTTAGAATAACTGAAGCAGTAACAGCCCCAATCATGGAAAACAAAGCAAAGGCCAAGCAAAAAGAGTGGGGGATGAGTCCGTAAATCAATCCGGAAAGTAGACCTTTCTTCAGATTTGGCTTTGGTTCAGAACAACACTTTTTGTTTTGGTCCATAATTATTTATTGTAGATGTTTATAAGTTTCAAAATTTCTTCGGTCATCTCTTGGCGCTTCTTATCGTTCTTAGACAGGATGGCAGACTTGAAGCAGGTGTTGAAGTGATTGCTCATAAGGGTTTCATGAGCAGAGCGGAGAAGTCCGATGACCGCCAAGTTCTGCTGCATGACACTGATACAGTAGTGATCGTTTTCCACCATGTCGAGTATCTTGTCGAGAGATGTTCTGGCCTTCCTTAAACTAATTAGTACTTTCTTTTTTTTATTTTCAATCATCATTTTGTTTTTGTTATCCCCATACCTAGGGGGGAGGTATGGATATATGATAGCAAACCCCAAAGCTTTGTCAAATCTAATCTCTCCTTGATTATTTTTCTCCATTGCTCTAAACTATTTTTAGGTGTTTAGGTTGTTCCTGCGAATAAACAATTCAATG
>CAIPUJ010000044.1 GCA_903868205.1 uncultured bacterium
AACAATCTAAGAAAATCAATGAGATTTTTAGAAAAATTTAGTTGGCTTCAGGAACGAAGTGACTTATAAATTTTTCGTATAAAAATAGAATATGATTTTCTAGATTGTGTAACGCTTTAGAGAAGAAGGTGGGGCGAGCGAGCCTCTATAAACTATTCACAAACCCCGTCGCAATACTTCTATCCTCTTTCAAAAGAATTTCCAACCCTTCGCTTGCCTTCTTCATTATTTTTTTAATTTCAAGAACTTCATTTGGTTTAAATTTACCAAGAATAGCTTTCTCCACAGCCTCTTCTCCTTGTGGTTTTTTTATCTTTCCACTTGCAGTACTATTTGATATACCGATTCTAAGTCTTATAAAACCTTCAGTCTTCACGGCTTTGATAATAGACTCTACTCCTCTATGCCCTCCAGCGCTTTTGTTGAAAGACATCTTCATCTTTCCAAAAGGAATATCTAAATCATCGTGTACTACTACAAGAGTCTCTGCGGCCTTTTTTGTTTTCACTAAAGATCTTACAGCATCACCACTCTTATTCATAAAAGTATTTGGCTTTATGAGTAAAACTGTATTTTTACCGACTTTGGACTTAGCCACCTCAGATTTTATTTTTTTATCTTCTTTCCATTCCTTAATTCCTAAAAGTTTTGCAAGAGTATCCACTGCAATTCTTCCAGTGTTATGTCTCGTACCTTCATATTCTTGTCCTGGATTTCCAAGACCTACAATTATGTAATTCATATTATCTATTGTATTACAAAATAATTATAAGCAAAAATGCTTTTTTAAAATACGAAATATCTTTTTGCTTGTGTCAAACGAATTATTGTAATAGAATAAAGCACAAATGGAACAAACAAAAAGTCTAATTAAGGAAGTTTTAAGCGTTGTAATAATCTCACTTATAGTAGTTATTCCAATACGTATGTATATAGCCCAACCGTTCGTAGTTTCAGGGCAATCTATGGACAAGACCCTTGCTGATGGCAATTATCTTATAATAGACGAGGTTTCTTATAGACTTCAAGGACCACAAAGAGGAGATGTTATCGTCTTCAGGGTTCCAGAGGAAGCTCTCGCCCTATCAAATTATAGTTTAGATAAAAAAATGTTTTTTATTAAAAGGATAATCGGCTTACCAGGAGAAACAGTAGAGATAAATGGTGACAGTGTGAAAATATTTAATGAAAAAAATCCAAAAGGTGTAGTGCTAAACGAACCTTACGCCTTTGTAGATAAACTTTCACCATATTTTAAAGATATTAAAAAAACAATCATACTAAAAAATGATGAGTATTTTGTACTGGGAGACAATAGACACAATAGTTCTGATTCTCGTTTCTGGGGTCCGCTTAAAAAAGAAAATATAAAGGGAAAAACTTTCTTAAGACTCTGGCCTTTTAACAAAATATCAGTGGCACCAGGAGACTACAATAATTATCAATTTTAATTTAAATTACAGCAATGAATAAAAACACAAAGAAAACAAAGAGTTATAATGTTCCGGTGAAAGAAAAAAAAATAAAAACCGCTAAAGAATCTCCATTTGTAAACTTTTTACCAATAAATAAAGCTGTGGAGTCGGCTATTTATTATGGTTTTACACCAATAAAAGCACCGATACCAAACAAAGATGATATAAAAAAGGCTTTGTCTCTAAAAGAGGCTTGGGCAAGAAATGGTACAAAAACATCTTGGGTATTTTCTAAAGATTTTTCTGACGAAAGAGCTGCTGTACTTAGAGAATATTATGAGAAAGGTATGAATTCCCTACCTCAACCGATAATGCTTGTCTATGAGAGCGATTCAAAAACAGAAAGAAACAAAAATTCTTTTAATCTTGAAATTCTTGGTAATGCAAAAAGTATTACTGAAGCACTTCTCATAAAAACAGCTACAGCAATACTTTCTGAAAATGGGTATAAAAATATCCTTATAGAAGTAAACAGCATAGGAGACAAAGAATCTTCAAATAAATTCTGTAGAGACTTGACCAATTCTTATAAAAAGAATTTGAATAATGTTTGTGCTAAATGCAGACAAAATTTCAAAAGAGATCCATTCTATGTGCTTGGATGTGAAGCGGAAGATTGTCAGAAAATAAAAGAAGGTGCACCAACATCTATAAGCTGTCTTTCAGACTCAAGCAGAGAACATTTCAAAGAAGTTCTAGAATATATAGAAATAATGGGTATTCCATATAAAATAAATAGCTGTTTGGTATCAGACAAAAGATATTGCTCTCAAACAATTTTTGAAATAAAAAATGCCGATAATGACAAAGAAACTCTTGCGATTGGTTTCAGATATGATGGACTTTCACATAAACTTGGTAATAAAAAAGATGTTCCAGGAATGGGAATGAAAATTTTTACAAAAAAGAAAGGCGCAGAAAAAATGATTTCAAAACTTGCTAAACCAATCGCCTTTTTCATACAACTTGGTGATGATGCAAAACACAAAAGCTTAGAAGTATTAGAATCATTGAGAAAGGAGGGTGTTTATATATACCACATGCTTGGTAGAGATAAATTTGGTAGCCAATTCTCTCTAGTAGAAAAATCAAAGGTTCCATACGTGATAATAATGGGTAAAAAAGAATCTTTAGAAAATTCTGTGATGATAAGAGAAAACCTTACAAGAAACCAAGAGACTATTCAGATACCAGAAATACCCAAATATTTAAAGAAAATCAAAAGGTAATGAAGATACAACCTGTTGCATTTTGTTAAACAAAATGTTATTATCTCGAAACATATGGCAATCAATATAGATGTAGAAAAAAATAGTGGAGAAAACAATGTAAACTTACTTAGAAGATTCACTAAGAAAGTACAGGGTTCTGGTATATTACCTAGAGTAAGATCTATCAGATACGCAAGCAGAAAGCTTTCTTCCTACAAAACAAAGATGAAAACTCTTGAAGGTATCAGAAGAAGAGCCGACAGAGAAGAGCTTATAAAGTTAGGTAAAATCGTAGAAAACGCACCTAGAAAAAAATAAGTGTCTAAAAACGAAAACTTTACAATAATAAACAAAACAAATGGCAAGCTTCCACGCTTGCCATTTGCTGATATAAAAAACCATATACTAGGCGACAACTATTCCCTTTCTTTAGTAATTGTAGGTGCGAAAGAAATACATAAACTAAATAAAGAATACAGAAAAGTAGATAGCCCTACAGATATACTAAGTTTTGAGGTAGATAAAGAACTTGGAGAAATGTTTATTTGCCTACCAAAAGCCAAAGAAAAAGCTATTTCATTTGAAAGAACTTACAATAATTTTCTTTCCTTCCTTTTCATACACGGATGTGTACATCTGCTAGGCTTTGACCATGGAACAAAGATGGAAAAACTAGAAGAAAAATACAGAAAAAATTTTAAAATTTAAAAGACTATTTCTCCACAGAAAAGTTGCTCGTAAAAAATTAATTACTTTGGTATAATTTATAGGTAAAAATAGTTGCCTAATATTTTATTATCAAATGTCACAAAAAATATCAGTAGGAATAGATATCGGTACATACCAAATCAAGGTTGTTGTTGCTGAAAATGTAAAATCAGAAGACAGAACAATCAATACAAACATTATCGGCACTGGTTTTGCTGAATCAAAGGGTTTGAGACATGGATATATTTTGAACACATCTGATGTAGAAAGATGTTTAAATATTGCTATTGGACAAGCAGAAAAAGCTTCTAAAATAAAAATCAAAAAGGCCTATATATCTATCGGCGGTATTGGACTATCTGGAATAGTTTCAAAAGGTTCTGTTATGATTTCAAAAGCTGATAATGAAATTACAGAAATGGATGTTAAAAATGTTTTAACTGAAGCAGAGGAAGAGATATCTCAGAGTATCATGGCAAACAAAAGGATTATTCACTCTATACCAGTTTCATATAAAATAGACGGCCAAATAATAATGGGCAGACCAGCAGGAATGCATGGTACAAGACTCGAAGTAAAGGCTCTTTTTGTGGCTTGTTTGGAACAACATTTGAATGACACAATAAAAGCTGTAGAAAATGTTGGAGTAGAAGTAATCGACGTGATGGCTTCCCCACTCGCTGCAAGCTTGGTTAACTTAAATAAAACACAAAAGATTGCCGGCTGTGTACTTGCAAACATTGGTTCAGAAACTGTTTCTCTAGTTGTGTTTGAAAACAACACTCCTATATCTCTAGAAGTCTTCCCTATAGGAGGATCTGATATTACAAATGATATTGCTCTTGGTTTTAGAATCCCTATAGAAGAAGCAGAAAATGTAAAAATGAGAAAAACAGATTCTGATGGACAGTATCCAAAAAAGAAATTAGAAGAAATTATTCTAGCTCGTCTTTCTGATATTTTTGATTTAATAGAGGCTCACCTAAAGAAAATGGGCAGAAGTGGACTCTTACCTGCAGGGATTGTACTTACTGGTGGAGGCTCTAGTCTTGAAACAATAGAAGATATAGCAAAAGCATCTCTTAAACTTCCTTCTAAAATTGCTTCAATAAATTTAGTATCAAATATAAAAAACAGTAAAACTATGGATTCTTCTTGGTCTGTATCATACGGCCTAGCAGTATGGGGAATAAATAATGGAGATGATATTCCAAATGGAATTAAGATTCCTACAGACAAAACTAAAAAACTTTTTGGTTGGTTTAAACAGTTTTTACCATAAAGGCTCACTCGGGTATTCAATTTTGGGACCCGCATAATTTTCTGCTGAAAATTTGCTCAAGACTCAGGCCGTCGCCTTCCGTAGTTCCCAAAATTTAATACCCTCGCTCGCTTACGGCAGAGCAGAAAAAGTCAGAGGTCTCTCCTCGGCATTTTGTGAGGTGAGACCTCGGACTTTTTAATTCTATATTTTTGAAAAAGAAAACCGCGTCGTAAAAACGACGCGGTGTTTTCAATTTCAGAGAGAATATCGAGTCCAATCACAACCGACGATACAAGCCAATCGAAATTTCTTCCTTGAAATTCTGCCTGGTTTTACAAGATAAGCAGATGTTTCATTCCCCTCAACCATCGTTATTGGTTTTTTGACATAAACCAATTCCTTAGATTTTCTATCTGCAGTAGTCCCGTCTAGGGTGATGCAAACAGAAAGCGATTCACCAACACAAGGATGTCTAGAAAGCTCCACTGTTTTTTGTAAACAATATCTTTCCCCTAATGACCAAATATGTAATTTTAGTTGAACCTTAACCATCCTCCACCTCACTTTCTTTCATTAATCTATAACGTCAGCCCCCTAAAGTCAACTCTTTTCTTTTTCTCCTCTATTCTGATATTATAGAGTAAAGAAATTTGAGAATTATTAGTTATTAATTTAGCTTAAGGGTTATCCCCAAGCAGCCAATTTTAGATATGCCACAAATAAAACCAGATGTAGAAGCTTTCGCTAGAATAAAAGTCCTCGGTATTGGAGGTTCAGGAAAAAATGCAGTCAATCACATGATCAACTCAAAAGTTAAAGGGGTTGAGTTTATTGCTATAAACACAGATGCGCAAGACTTACATCATTCTCTAGCAAGCAAAAAAATTCATATTGGAAAAAACCTCACAAAAGGTTTGGGTACTGGTATGAATCCAGAACTTGGTAAAAGGGCTGCTGAAGAAACTAAAGAAGAAATCCAAGAAGCTCTCAAAGGTGCTGACATGGTATTCGTGGCTGGAGGTGAAGGTGGTGGTACTTTCACTGGTGCTGCTCCTCTTATTGCTAAAACTGCAAAAGAACTTGGTATTCTTACAATAGCTGTTGTTACAAAACCTTTCACATTTGAAGGACTACAAAGAAACAAAGTTGCAGAACAAGGTATCGAAGAATTAAGAAAATGCGTAGATGCAATTATTGTTGTACCAAACGACAGACTTATGGCCATGGTAACAAGAGAGACTACAGCAAAATCAGCTTTTGCAATTTGTGATGATATCCTAAGACAAGCAGTTGAAGGTATTTCAGATTTGATTACAACTCCAGGAACAATCAACATAGACTTCGCAGATATTAAAGCAGTTATCGAAAATGCTGGTTCAGCTCTTATGGGCGTTGGTACAGCTTCAGGAGAAAAGAGAGCGGAAGAAGCTGCGAAGATGGCTATCAATTCCCCACTTCTCGAAGTTTCAATCAACGGTGCAAAAGGTGTACTCTTCTCTATTGCTGGTGGTGACGATCTTACACTCTTTGAAATCCAAGATGCAGCTAAAGTTATTACAGAATCAATTGATCCAAGTGCAAAAGTTATCTTTGGAACAGTTCATAGCGATAAGCTAAAGAAAAACGAAGTTCAAATTACGGTTATCGCTTCTGGCTTCTCAGATATGCCTACAAAGAAATCTTTATTTCATTCAGTAATTACTCCTAAAGAAGAAGAGAAAGATGACAAGAAAGGTGGAAAGATATTTGGTTCAACTCCAGAAAAAGAAGTCCAACCAGAAAAACAAGCGGAACCTAAAAAAGAAACAATAGAAGATGAGGATGATTGGGGTGCAGTGCCAGCTTTCTTAAGAAGATCTAAAATCAAGTAGCGAGAATATTGAATGTCGAATATTGAATTTGATAAAAATAAAACTGTTAAAATTGGAAGTTTTAAAGATTTAAACTGTTGGAAAGAGTCTCATGTCCTAATACTAGAAATTTACAAAATCACTGCTAATTTTCCAGCCAATGAAATATTTGCTTTAACAAGCCAAATGCGTCGTGCTTCTATATCTGTAACTTCTAATATAGCGGAAGGATTTGCTAGGCAAGGTTATAAAGAAAAACTACAGTTTTATTATATTTCTAGAGGATCCCTAGTTGAACTAGAAAATCAAATATTAATCTCAAAGGATATAGGTTATATAAATTTAGAAAAATATAATTCAATTATAAACCAAATCAATTTATCACATCAGCTTATAAATGGAATAATTATTAGTACTAAAAAACATATTAACAATGGCTGAAAATTCAACATTCAATATTCAATATTCTCTTTATGACTTATGCATTATCGGCGGTGGGCCAGCTGGTGTAGCTGCTGGTGTTTATGCTGCTAGGAAAAAAATCAGTACTGTATTTATTACGGAGCACTTTCGTAACCAAAGCGTCGTATCAGAAGACATACAGAATTGGATAGGGACTATTTCTATAAGCGGAGAAAATCTTGCTTCAAACTTAGAAAAGCATCTTAAAAATTATTCGGAGGTTATTGATATAAAAGAAAAGGAAACTGTTTTGGAAATATCAAAAAACTCTGAAGGAAATTTTGTTATAAAAACAAACAAATCAGAATATACTTCAAAAACAATTTTAATTGCTTCAGGAAGTATCAGAAGAAAAATAAAAATAAAGGGAGCAGAAGAATTTGAAGGTAAAGGTATCACCTACTGTGCGACTTGTGATGCTCCTATGTTTGGTGGTATGGATGTTGCAGTAATTGGTGGTGGTAATAGCGCATTTGAATCTGCAGCACAACTTCTATCATATGCAAAAAGTGTAACTATTTTTCAAAGAAGCGATTTTCGTGCTGATCCAATAACCATTAAAAAAGTACTTTCTGATCCAAGAGCACATGCAATACCAAATGTAGATTTACTTGAAATCAAAGGTGAACAATTTGTATCTGGAATAATTTACAAAGAAAAAGATAGTGATGAAATAAAAGAACTTCCTGTACAGGGTATTTTTGTAGAAATAGGTTCTGACCCTTCTGTAGAATTTATAAAGAACGGAATTGTTGAATTAAATAAAAGTAGTCAGATTATTGTAGACGCAAAGACACAAGCAACAAATACACCTGGTATTTGGGCTGCTGGCGACTGTACAGATGGCTTGTACCACCAAAACAACATATCTGCTGGAGATGCGATAAAAGCACTGGAGGATATTTATAAATATTTGAAAACGAAGTAATAAAATAAAAACCGCCTTAAGGCGGTTTTTAAATGTGGGCGGTAGAGGGATCGAACCTCTGACCTCAATCACGTCAAGATCGCGCTCTACCAACTGAGCTAACCGCCCATAACTATTCTGGTGACCCCACGGAGAATCGAACTCCGATTACAGCCTTGAAAAGGCCGTGTCCTAACCGTTAGACGATGGGGCCAAAATTGCCAAAACAATATAACAGTTTTTTGTAAAAAAAGCAAAAAACTGTTATTGTTTTTATATAGAAAATTTATGGAGGTGTGGGTGAGATGGAATAAAAGCAAACTGCTTTGCTTTTATCCGCGAGTGGAACGAGAGAACCACGAACCCACAGAACCTGCATCTGATGCAGGACTCCATTTGAACAAGGTGAATTTATGGAGGCGTGGGTGAGTGGTTGAAATCACCGCTCTCGAAAAGCGGCATATTCGAAAGAGTATCGGAGGTTCAAATCCTCCCGCCTCCGCACAAAATAAAAACCGCTTTCCAAAGGCGGTTTTTTGATATTATTTTTTACTGATGAATTTTCTTCCATTCAGTAAGAAAGGTTAATATTTCGTGTTTTTCACATTGGTGTGTACACCAGCCATTCTTGACTAAAGCCTTTCGAGAGACTTCGTCAGTCGAAATCGCAATTATTGGGCGGTTGAATTCCAAACTAATACGTTTAGCCAAGGCAGTAGTATTTGTACCTTTGCCGAGATGTGTATCCATCAGGATTAAATCAACATCACCAACATGAGCTTCGTATAGCTCTTCCGCCTTCTCAAGCGAACCAGCAATTACAACATCACAGGATGTTTCAAAAACCCTTAAAATCATTTGTTTTATTAAATCCTGCAATTGTGTGCTGTCTTCAATCAAAAGAACTTTTGTTACTTTTTTCACCTTCATTTATCAATCCTTTTTTGTTAATGAAAATTCAAAAACCAGAACCCAATATACAGTATAAATTGTATTCTGTCAAAGATACATTGATTTTATGGTCATTTTAGATTAATCTTTATCATATGAAAATATTAGGAATAGAGACAAGCTGTGACGAAACAGGTATTTGTATAATCGAAACAACTGGTAAAGAAGCCAGCGATTTTTCTATTAAAATTCTAGGTAATCAATTGTATTCTCAAATAGCACTTCACGCACAATATGGTGGAGTATTCCCAATGATGGCAAAAAGAGAACATGCAAAAAATCTTGTTCCCCTATTTGAAAAGTGCCTTGAAGAGGCTAATCTTAAAAAAGATTCTGATCAAAATAATTTAACAGAAGAAAAAACCGAGAAGATAAAAAATATTTTAGTATATGAACAAGGTTTATTTGAAGACTTTATAAATCTTGCAAAGAAAATTGAAAGACCAGAGATAGATGCTATCGCAGTGACAAATGGCCCAGGACTAGAACCAGCTCTATGGGTAGGTGTTTGTTTTGCAAAAGCACTTGGTGAGGCTTGGAATATTCCAATAATTCCAACAAACCATATGGAAGGACATATTGTGGTTGGGGCTCTTATTCTACAAACAGAACCGAAAGTCTATAAATTAAAACCAGTGAGTTTCCCTGCTATTTCATTGCTTGTAAGTGGTGGGCATACTCAGCTTGTATTAAGTAAAGAAAATCAAAAATACGAAATCATTGGAAATACAAAAGATGATGCTATCGGTGAAGCATTTGATAAAGTCGCAAGAATACTTGGACTTCCATATCCAGGAGGACCACAAATATCTAAACTCGCAGAAAAAGACAGAACAGAGTTTCCAGACAAAAAAACTTCATACCCCCTACCTCGTCCAATGATTCATTCAAAAGATTTGAATTTCTCATTTTCTGGAATAAAGACTGCGGTACTTTATACTGTACAAAAAATAGAAAATATTACTGACGCAATCAAACAAGAAATTGCTCGAGAATTTGAAGATGCTGTAATAGAAGTAATAATTAAAAAAACACAAAAAGCAGTAGAAACATACGGAGCAAAAACAATCATTATTGGAGGTGGAGTAAGTGCAAATAAAAAGATAAGAAATGATTTTGCAGTACTTGCAAACACTTTAGGAATAGAACTTATGATTCCTGAATTTAGCACTTCCACAGACAATGCTTTTATGATAGCTTTAGCTGGATTTTTGAATATTAATTCTGGTAAACAACCAGAAACGGAATTTAAAGCTAAAGGAAATTTGAGTTTGCAATAAACAAAAAAAACAGCCACCCACTGGGTAGCTGTTAAACTCATCGACACAAATCAGCATCGTGTGCCATCTGTCTACGTTTGTAAAGTTTATCCAAATAAACACCACGTTCTTTTGGATTCATCTTCCACATCGCAATTCCATCAAGATCCAAAGATCGGTGGAATTCATTTTTACGAATCCAAAGACTGCTCCACCACAATCTTACTTTAGAACCCCACTTGGATTCATAGACTGCCCACAGCGGATGCCTAACCTTTGGCCAGACATCATAAACCATAAGCAAACTGAAAAAAGTCCACCGACTTTTTAGAAACCACTTGAGATGTTGAATTCTCACAAGATTTTTCTCTTTATTTTTCATAAAGCGACCCCTTTCTTTTATCTAATAAAAATAATACACCGTATGGATTTATAGTCAAACATTTGTTAATATTACAAACATGAACGACAAATTTTTAAAACCATACGACCCCCTAGAAACAGAACCCAAAATATATAAATTATGGGAAGAATCTGGTTATTTTAATCCGGACAATCTACCGGAAAGACACAAAACTCCTTATACAATAGTAATGCCACCCCCAAATGTTACAGGGATTCTTCATGTTGGTCATGCTCTTGGGCTTACATTGCAGGACTTAATGATTAGATATCAAAGAATGCAAGGTAAAAAAACCTTATGGCTTCCAGGTACAGACCACGCCGGTATAGCAACTCAATCAAAAGTTGAAAAGGAAATAAAAAAGAATGAAAATAAATCTAGATTTGATCTAGGTAGAGAAGAATTAGTTCATAGAGTGGAAGCATTCGCCAAACAAAGCCACGACACAATAATCTCACAAACAAAAGTTATGGGAGCATCTTGCGATTGGTCTCGCGAAGCTTTTACGCTAGATGAAAAAAGAAATCTTGCTGTTCGTACTGTTTTTAAACAAATGTACGATGATGGACTTATATACAGAGGACACAGAATAGTAAACTGGGATCCAAAAGGTCAAACAACAATTTCAGATGACGAGGTTGTTTATGAAGAAAGAGACGCAAAATTCTATACTTTCAAATATTCAAAAGACTTCCCTATTTCTATATCTACAACAAGACCAGAAACAAAAGTTGGTGATACTGCAGTAGCTGTACATCCAGACGATACAAGATACCAAGAATATATTGGTAAAGAATATGATGCAGTATTTTGTGGTGTTCCAATACATATTAAAATTATTACTGACAAAGAAGTAGATAAAGAGTTTGGTACCGGTGCACTTGGTGTTACACCAGCTCATAGTAAAATAGACTGGGAAATGGGACAAAAAAATAACCTCCCTGTAGTACAAGTAATAGATGAGAAAGCTAGAATGATGGTTGGTGATGAAAGAATCCTTGGTAAAAAAACAACCGAGGCAAGAGATATTATTGTTGAATGGCTTAAATCAGAAAATCTTCTAGAAAAAGAGGAAAGTGTAAAACAAAATATTTCTACAGCAGAAAGAACAGGTGGAATTATAGAACCGCTCCCGAAACTTCAATGGTTCATCGCTGTAAATAAACCATTTAAAATAAAAAACTCTAATATAACTGGAATAAAAACTGGAGAAGAAACTACACTTAAGGAGATAATGACCAATGTGGTTAAAAATGGACAAACAAATATTATCCCAGACTATTTTAATAAAACTTATTTCCATTGGATAGAAAAATTGGGAGATTGGTGTATTTCAAGACAGATTTGGTATGGTCATAGAATACCAGTATGGTACAAAGGAACAGAATTATATTGTGGTACAGAAGCCCCAAAAGAAGATGGCTGGATACAAGATGAAGATACACTAGACACATGGTTCTCTTCAGGTATGTGGACATTCTCTACTCTTGGTTGGCCAGAAAAAACAAAGGATTTTGAAATATATCACCCTACAGATGTACTAGAAACAGCATATGATATTTTATTCTTCTGGGTAGCAAGAATGATACTCATGACAGGTTATGTATTGGGAGATATTCCATTTAAAAATGTATATCTACATGGAATGGTTCGTGATGCAAAAGGAAGAAAGATGTCGAAATCTCTTGGAAACAATATTGATCCGGTGGAAATGTCTACAAAATTCGGTACCGATGCAGAAAGAATTACTCTAATTGTAGCAAATACACCAGGAACCGATTTCAAAATTTCTGAAGACAAAATTCGTGGTTATAAAAATTTTGCAAATAAAATTTGGAACGTTACAAGATTTGTCCTATCAAACATTGAAGGTTTTGATGTAAATGAAAAGCCAGAAATTGTAGCTGAAAATCAAAAACAGATAGATGAATTAAATGAAACAATAAAAGATATTACAAAAGATATAGATGAGTATAGATTCTATATGGCCAGTGAAAAAATTTACCACTACTTCTGGCACAACTTTGCTGATATAATAATAGAACAAAGCAAGGCTCCAATTTTTGGAACAGATGAAAAAGCAAAAAAGTCCGCACAGTGGACCACATATCATATCCTAATAAACAGTTTGAAATTACTTCATCCATTTATGCCTTTTGTCACTGAAGAAATCTGGGGTAACTTACCACACAAAAACAAAAAGCTTTTGATGATAGAAGAATGGCCTGCTTAAAATAATAAATGGATTCATATATTTTAACACCAATAATCTTTGCAATATTAGGAGGGGCACTCCCTACCTTTGTATGGCTTTTCTTTTGGTTAAAACAGGACAAACTAAATCCTGAACCAAGAAAGATGATTTTCCTCGCTTTTATTGGTGGAATGATTTCTGTTGTTATAGCAATGTGGCTTGAAAAAATAGCTTTCACAGATGGAACAGCAAAATTGCTTACAATTGAAAGTCTTAAAACCCCACTACTCTGGTTGAAAGATTATGGAATCCACAACAATATAGCTTTTGATAGAGTACTCCTAGTATCATTCTTTGCACCAATAATAGAAGAGTGCGCAAAATTCCTTTTGGCAATTACTCTAGTATTAAGATCGAAACACGATGACGAACCGCTTGATCCGGTAGTTTATATGATAACAGTAGCTCTTGGTTTTGCTGCTATTGAAAATACACTTTTCTTAATAGATCCATTTGTAAAAAATGAATTGATCAATGGGATAATGACAGGAAATATGCGTTTTATAGGGGCTACTGTGCTCCACACAATGTCTTCTGCCATGATTGGACTATTCATAGCTTTTAACTTATTCGATACAAAAATAAAGAAATTCTTCTGGACTATTGGTGGTTTACTTTCAGCCATTTTAGTACACATGGTATTTAATTTCTTTATGATAAACAACAGTACTAATAGTGGTTTTTTAACTCTCCAATCTCTATGGATTATAGTAATTGTAGTTCTACTCCTTTTTGAAAAAATAAAAAAACTAAGAGTAGAGAAAATCTAGTATTGTTTTATAAAAAGTAGTATAATTATAAACATAATAGTAAAAACTTAATCTATAAATATTATGGCGAAACATAAAAAATCATTTTTTGAAAAACTTACTGGTATCGTAAAAATAAAAGACGAGGATAATTGTGATATGGAGTCTATTGAACAAATAGAAGAAGAAATAAAAGAATCCGGAGATGAGACAGAGGGCCAGCTCGCTATAGATATGTACCAAACTCAATCAGATATAGTTATTAAAACTATGGTAGCCGGAGTAAAACCAGAAGAACTCGATATTTCTATTACCAGAGACTTAGTTATAATCAAAGGAAGAAGAGAAGAAGCTAGAATGGATACTTGTGATGATTACTTCCACAGAGAATTATACTGGGGATCATTTTCTAGAACGATTATTCTTCCTCAAGAGATTGACTCTGAAGAAGCAGAGGCTACAAATAAAAATGGTTTGCTTATAATAAAGCTTCCTATACTAGATAAGAACAGACAAACTAAATTAAAGATAAAGACTGTATAAATTCAAAACCCGCCTTATGGCGGGTTTTTTAATGTGCCGAGACCCAGGCTCGAACTGGGGACCCTTCCCTCTTCAGGGGAATGCTCTACCAACTGAGCTATCTCGGCATTGGTAATTTCCTACAGAAAACATACTACACTATTTTTAAAATATTTTCCAGCTTTTATAGAACGTCTATTTAATAAAATTAGATACCTTATTTGTAACAGCTTTTACATTTGATAGCTCAGCCTGTAAGTTTTTGTATGCATCCATAGAAACCTTTACATATGGTTCTATAAAATAAAAAGCTCCAATAGATACACCTATTATAACAATCCAATAAAACCATCTAAATAAAACAGACCTAGTATTCGCTCTTTTTAATTTGTGAAGAATCTTATTATTTTCTTCAGCTAAATCATAAGTCTTTTGTAATAATTGTTTTTCTTCTGGATTCATAGTGTAAATATTATATCACAGTGTGCCACCAGCAGTATATCTACCTCTACGAGGTCAGTACACCTTTTCTGTTTTCTGTTCATACAGATATTCCATAAAAACTATCAAAGGTTTTTGATTCCTGCACAAAAGTGCCATACTAGGCACTTTCTTAGTGTGCCACCAGCAGGAATCGAACCTACATCTAAAGCTTAGGACGCCCTTGTTCTATCCATTGAACTATGGTGGCTATATTTTGGACTTGATTAAATCTATCATATTAAGATTAATAAAAAAAGCCGTTCGTTTTAAACGAACGGCTTTTTTATATTATATTCCCAAAATTGATTTTATCTTTTCTTCATTAAAACCAACAATTATTTGTCCTTCGATATCTATTACCGGCACCCCCATTTGTCCGCTCTTAGAAACCATCTCTTTTCTTTTATCTAAATCTGAAGCAACGTCATATGCTGTATAAGCTACTTTATTTGAATCAAAGAATTCTTTTGCCAAAACACAGTAATGACAAGTTGGCGTTGAATATATTGTTATATTTTTCATCCCAGTACAAAATTTTAATATTTATAAATTGTTTCGACTTATGTTTATTTTCTTAAAAGTTTCCTAACATATTTTTATGTCCGTTGAATTTTTAACGGGACACGTATTTATATATAAATTAACCTAGTAAGAGAAATATTATATCATACTTTTTAAAACCTTCCTTATGACCTCAATCTCTACAGGAATAACAACCCCACTACCAATCTTTTTAACACTCCCTATCTTATTGGGCAAAACAAAATACACTAACCCATCTTCCACCTTCTTATCGTTTTTAATAACACTTAGTATTTCTTCCAAATTCAAATCAGTAGAAATATTAAATCCGAAGGATTTAATAAGTCTGTTTTGTCTTTCCGTATCTTTGGAAGACAGAATACCAAGTATGTTTGAAATCATTGCTTCGTATACCATACCAGAAGCCACAGCTTCACCATGTTTTATTTTGTGTTCAGATACTGTTTCTAAAGCATGCCCGATAGTATGACCGTAGTTTAATATTTTTCTTAACCCGTTCTCCTTTTCATCTATAGCAACAATATCTAACTTTATTTTTATACATTTCTCAATTACAGCTAAGATAAAATCTTTTGATCTATTATTAATATTTTTCTCTAATAAATCAAAAAGTTTCTTGTCACCTATAACGGCGTACTTAATAATTTCCGCCATACCATTTAGCCACTCCTTATCACTTAATGTTTTGAGGAAAAAAGTATCTATAATAATTGCCTCTGGCTGGTATACTGTACCAATTAGATTTTTACCCTCTGGTATATTTATACCAGTCTTACCACCTAAACCACTATCTACTTGGGACAATAGAGTTGTTGGTATTTGTATATATCTTATACCACGCATATATATAGAGGCTAGAAATCCAGCTCTATCACCCACGACACCACCACCTAAAGATATAATTACCGCCTTCCTATCAACCCCATTTCTGACCATTTCTCTGGCCGCACTTATTATTGATTCTATATTTTTATTATCTTCTCCTTCGGCTAATTCTATAAAGAAGAATGGAATTCCTGTTTTTTTAAGTATAGGTGTTAAGTAATCATTAAATAATGTATTGCTATTTTTATCACAAATAATAACAAAAGAACTAGCTTTTAAATTAGAAAAATCAAAAACCTCAAGAGTCCTCTCTCCAGCCTCAACCAAACACTTTTTTTTATTTATTTTTATAATCATGTGCGGGCGGCGGTAATCGAAACCGCGCATCAACCTTGGGAAGGTCGCATTCTGCCACTAAATTACGCCCGCATAAACTTCTATTTGAACCAACCTAAGAAACTCCCCCACCAACCGGTATTCTTTTCGACCGTTTCATTTTTTGATGTACTAGCGTCATCTACAATAACCACTAAATGTTCTCCCGGCTTAACTACATTAAACTTATTTCTTATTTCCTCCTCTATACCATCTTTTGTCTTAAGCCTCTCTATCTCTGAACTTAACATTTTCTCTCTATTTTGCAATTCAGTGTTTTCATTCAATACAGAAGTTAAACCTTCCTTACTTAAGCCTTGTTTTTGATAAATATCATAGACTTGTTTGGCCATAAATATAACCAAAACCAAAAGAGCAACAAGCATAAAGCGTGAATAAAAAACTTTCCTTATTTTCCTCTTCTGTTGAAAATCAATCATTTTTGATGTACCATTACCTACAAGATATATTTTATAAGATAAAACCAATAATCACAATGCTTTTCGACAAAAAAACAAAAAAGGTAATAAAGACGACTTGGTCTGTTATAGCAATACTTATCATATTAAGCATGGTAATGCTTTATACACCGTTCTGGAAATAATTTGAAAAACACCGAAGTTCGCTATAGCGAACTTCGGTGTTTTTCAAATTATTTCCAGAACGGTGTATAAAGCATTACCATGCTTAATATGATAA
>CAIPUJ010000045.1 GCA_903868205.1 uncultured bacterium
AATTATTTTTATCTGTAAATATCAAGAAATTATCATCTTCGCTAATTCTCAAATCCATCGCATCTAAACTTACATTTTCATTTACTCCAGTCTCATAAACAATATCCGTTGTTCCATTCTCTGTATCAATCCTCCAGAAGTTGTCTGAGAAAGATACAACGCCTTGATACCAAGCGTCTGGATAATTATTATTTGAAATAGATTTTGGTACAGCACAATAAACAATTTTTTTATCTTTATTTCCCCATACACATTTATCTGCAAGGGTATTTAATTGCAAATTTTTATCTACACCAGTTTTTATATCATAATAATTTAGTCTTACAGAATTTCTTGATGTATTTGAATAAACCAAAGCATTAGCATCTTTATTTACTAATGCATTCAAACCATAAATATTCCCAAGTATTTTTTCAAATGAACCATTGTCATTTAAGAAAAATAGGAATCCGTATTGTTTATAAGATGGCTTGGTTACCATAGCAACAGTATTGTCCTTTGGCCAAGAAGTAAGCCATTCTGATATGTCAGATTCAAATATTTGCTTGCTACCTACACCATCCAAAGCAGAAACAATCCCATAGCTACCCCCCATATTACCCTTTTTCATAAGACCAAACATTTTATTGCCGGTCGGGTTTATTATAATACTATCTGCATTTTGCAAAACCACCTTACCAGTTATCTCGCCTGTAAATTCATTGCTGGTACTGGTAGCTGTTTTTATTTTCGCAGAGAAGTTGTCTAATTTCTCTGGATCATTTACAGAATATCTAAGAATTAGAGAGCCTCCTGTACTACTCCAAATAGCCTCTAGTATTTTAGGAACAGTTGTATTTGTAATTCTCTTTATTTCTTCTGAATCAGAAGCTATTTCATGTATATTACCTGTAGCCCTATCTACAAGTCTCGCTATAGTAATACCATTCTTCTCTATAATTACTGATCCAGAATTTGGATACGCATAAAGTTGTCTAAGTGTAGCTACTTTTTTATTTGATCCAGTATATGTATACTCTCTGCCACTATCAGTTGAGGTACCAATTTTATTTGTATTATTCGTACCAAAAGGATTACTTGTTGTATTTCCTGTAGTAGAAGTGCCCTGTGGAGTTTTGCTAGTCCCATTGAAAAAATAAAAGAATAATAGTCCTCCAAGTATTAGTAAGAATATTACGAGTATAATAATTATTGAATTCTTTTTTGACATACTTTTATATTATTTATTTGTGATTAGCGCATTTGAACACTTGGTACCGTCTGGCGCGGTGCCTGTAAATGTTACAAGACAAGGGTTTATTGTGTAGAGGATAAGCCAAGAGATAAGAGCCAAACCCAATCCATACAAAGCATTTCTTATTCTCTCCTTCCCTTCTTCTTTTTTATTCCAAGAGTCAGTCGTCATATATTGTATACCACCGACTGTAATCATAACAACAGACAAAGCCACAGCGATAGCAATACCAAGATTAAATACTTTACTTAAAAAATCTCCGAGAGATGTTGTGCTTATTTTTGTTCCATCACCAGAACCATCGAGGGCGACTTTCCATAACCCTGGTTCAAGAGTCACATAATCAGCGGCAACAGCAAAAGTTGCAAACAATGAAAGTAATATTACTACAGATAAAATTATTTTTTTATTCATATTAATTTCCAAAAGTTATATTAAAATTATTTTCTGCAAACTGAAATATTCTTACCTGATTTTCTATCTTGAGAGACACTGAGGCGGCTCCTCCTGTCTTGCCATCTTGTCTTAACAAAATTTCATTCTTCGCACCACTCAAACTCACAGTCTTTCCATTTACAGACCATTTATAATTTGATTCCTTTGTATTTATCCCGGAAAAATCAAAGAAGTATGGCTTCGCAACAATTCTCACCTCTTCTTTTCCACCTATATTGTAATTGCCTGAAATTGCTTTATTCGACAATATTCCATACAAAGAACTATTTTCATAAAAAAGTATTTTTGGATTACTTATATTTATAAATGCAGATTCTGTGGCTACGATTCTTCCTGAAACATCCATAACCTCTAGATCAACAGTAATATCTCTTATTGGAATACTTCCCTCAATGATCACAGTGTTCTTTCCTGTACCAGACTGACTACCCAAAACAATCCCATTCATTGTCCATTTGTAACTTAATTTCTTTGAATCTAATTTGATATCGTTTTGTATTATATTCGGTACAGCAATAATCTTCGCGATCCCCTGACTAGTAAAATAAGCTCTGCCTTTATAAAGCGGCGGTACATATGAGTTTGCTTCGATAATCAAGCTGACTTCTGCTGGATTTATAATTATAGATTGCTCAACACTCCTGCCATCATTTGTAAAAACTTCTACCCTCACATCTACAGATTCACCACTCTTACCTGTCCTTAAATTTAAATCTTTTATACCAACCCCTTCTTTTTTTAATACATCATCTATATACCATCTTATAGTGGCACTATCTAAATTTAAAGAATAGCTAACAACAGAAACGGAAACGTCTTGATTTGGTTTTGGTTTTTCTGGTGATACAGACATTTCTACACCAGCAAGCTGACCACTTACCCCAGGCATTGATTGCGCGGAAACAAAATTTATAGAAAACAGAAAGGCTAACAGCGCCGTGCTTAGAAAAAATATTTTTGAAAGACTTTTAATCATCTTGTTATAAATTATATCACAAAAAATTATTGGAAGGATGTTTATAATCAACAACCTTAAAAACCTTGCGTCATTTTCAACTCTTCCTTCGCTCTTTTAATAGCCAAAAGTTGTGATGGGTCTGAAGTGATAATCTGTTCCTCTGTATATGAAGCAATAACCTTGATAGCCACGTGCTTGAGACCAACGAAGAATATTCCCTCTCCAACGTCTGATTCGAGTAAAAGATATTTCTCTTCTTCTGTGAGGTTGAATATTTTTTGTAAATTATCTACCGCTGTTGGAGACTGCTTAAGCAAAATCTGTATTGAAGAGTTCGTAACAATAGCTTGTCCATACGGAGACCTCAAAAAGTCTTCCACATCCTGTGTGATCGTGGCTAGTCCTAAATAATATTTTCTTCCTCTCTTTGCCATACCAAATAAGAATGAAGCAGCGTCGTCAGACTTCATCATAATCCAAGCCTCGTCTACCACAAGTAATCTCTTTTTTATATTTCTCTTCACTTCATTCCAAATATGGTGAGTAATAAGATACATAGCTACTGTTTTTAGCTCTTCTTCCATATCTCTTATAGAAAACACCACGAACTTATGATTAATATCTACGTTGGTAGGTCTATTTAAGAAACCGGCCCAAGTACCTCTAGTATACTTTGAAAGTTTCTGTACCAAGCCTTCTGCTCCTTCCATACCAGAAAGAACAAGCTCAAAGTCTGAGAGTAAAGGTGGTTCTATATTTGCAAAATCTGACTCAGGACTGATATCTTTAAGTGCATATGTTTCTGCTAGTGCTCTATCTATAATCGCATCTTCTTCTTGTGTAAGTCCGCCAAACATAACTCTGAAAAGTCCTACAAGGTTTATAATATTTGAACGAAGCACGTCTGCTGGAGATTCATCTTCTTTTGGTATCGGTAGATCAAAAGGATTAATATGACTATCAGAGTTTAGAGAAATACCGAAAGATTTTCCACCTGTAGCCTCTGCCAAGAATTCATATTCTTTTTCTGGGTCAATAACAATAACATCTGTATCAAACATCAAACTTCTCAAAATCTCGAGTTTGGTCATAAAAGATTTTCCGGAACCAGATTTTGCAAAAGTAATAGAATTGTAGTTTTCTAGAGAAAATCTATCAAAAAGCACGAGGCTGGCATTGTGTCTATTGATACCATAAAGTATCCCCCTATCGGAAGTAAGGTCGAAAGAAACAAATGGAAAAAGACTGGATAACGGTGCAGAATTGAGTTTAGAATGTACAGCGAGCATATCGTCTGCTATTGGAAGAACGCTTTTATAACCCTGCTCTTGTTGGAATAGGGCTGGCTTCATATAGACCATCTTCGCTTCGAGTATGGATTTGATTTCTGATTCTAATTTATTTATTTCATCGTCTGTATCTCCAAATATGCTTATATATAAACCGACATCAAAAAGCTTTTCTTGTGCCTGTTGAAGATTGTCTCTCAAAGATTCTAGATCTTGATATGCAGTGTCTAACATTGGGTCTCTCACAAGCCCTTTGCTTTCTCTCGCATTTATTTGACTCTGAACCTCAGCAACCTTTTTCTGAAATTGTCTCAAAACTTTTGCTGTTTCAATAGGATGTATAAAAATAGAAACATTAAAAACTTTGTCTAAGTTTATTATAGGAGCAAACCAGCTTTCTGAAAGAAACCTTGGATATGAAATAATAAAGAAAGATCTAACAATTTTTTCTCCAAGATTTAATTCTTTTGGACTAATACTCAGGGCTGATGGGGCGATAATATCTTGCAATTCCAAAACACCAGCATCATATATTTCTTGTGGAAGAAATGATGTTAATTGATCCTCTTTTTTTGTTTTTTTACTAAAAAATCCCATAATTTTATGCAGCTACCATTGGCTTACCAAGCTCTCCTGGATTAAATATCTTGTAATAAAGTTCTACGGCTTCTTCTGTGCCAAGCTGTACACTTCTGAGACCACACCTTGTAAGGCCTTGTTGTACAACACCCATTCTCTGTTCAAGTTGAAGTCTGTTTTCCTCAAAATTATCTGCCTTGGCTTTGCTTCCTGATTCTTTTTTGCTACCACCAATATTTAGCCCCCCACTCATCACCGTCGGACTAAATGGAACAACAACAAAAAATGTCTTCGTCATAATATCACTACTTTCTACGAAAGATTTTATAAACTGTATATATTCTTTGATCTGAATTTTCATAAGGTCACCAAGCTCATCTTTATATCTTCCTTCTAGAAGCGCTATGTATGGTCTTATATCAAGCTCTCTAGATTGCAAAGAGATTTGTATTGAAAAGTCTAAAGAGTTTAGAAAGTTTTGAAATTGCATTATTATGGCCTGCTGTTCATCTGGAGATTTGAGAGCGAAGTTTAAAGAAGAAACCATAACAAGAGACCTCATAGATCCATCTTTGAGTATTACAACGCCATCGCGTATTTCTTTTATAGGGACGAAATCTTGCGCCGCTTTTGAATTTGCCATATTTTAATTATACACTACTTAACTTATTTTTTCATTTCTCTTGTGCCTGGATTCATACTTTCTTTTATATCCAAACTCCAAGTAAGATCTTTCAATTTACTGACAGAAAGCTTTGGTACAGAAACCATTGATCTTGCCTGTTGTACTATTTCCTCTGGTTTATTTGTAGGTTTTTTGTCTACTTTTTTCCAAATATAAAGCTTGCTACCACCCCAATAATAAAATGCGGCTTCAAGAGTGTTTGCAAATGGTTTGCCATTCACTTTGTAAAAAGATAGTGCGAGAGAAAAAGCGACCGCAACGAGAGCGAGAGGAATAGAAATTATTTTAAATGGAACAAAAATAAACAGAACAACAGCCATACCGATACCTCCACCAAGATACAAAAATTCTTTCAGGGTAAGCGGCCCAAATATTTTGTCTTCTACTTCTATAAATTGTGGTACTTGAAATTGCATAATTATTTTATATTCTGTCATTCCAGTATTCTCGAGGTCTCTCCTTGAGGAGGAGTCCTCGACGGGAAAAGGTGAGTCCTCGGGAATCCCTACTTGTCATCCTCGCGAATGCGGGGATCCAGTCTTTCTTAATCGTATCCGAGGAGAAACCTTTCTTGAGATTTTAAGGTTTCACCTCTGATACTCTCCCTGTTCCCTTTCTACTTTATAAACTTTCACCTTTACGAACTAACTATTACATCAACGCCTCCCTATACGGATCATGACTAACGTCTTTCTGTGGTAATTTACTATTCTCCTCTACTACCACCTTTTCTGTTGGTATTGAAATAACATTATTAAGTTTTTCTCCAATAATATTATTCGCCGGTGAAATATTTTGATGTAATGGCTCTGGTATTTTTTCTGTAGGAATTATTGATACTGTTTTTATCGGAAGCTTTGCCTCAGGTGGTATTTCCAAAGACATTTCTTTTCTTATTTCTATACCTTTTGTAAGAGCTTCTGCAGGATATTCTGGATTCAAACTATTAGACTTCAATGAACTCATAGAGATTGATTCTTCTGGAATATTTTTAGGATTTTCAATCCCGCTCATCACATCTTCCCTCTTCAACGGCTCAGCCTGAGTATTTTCTTGTGCTCTTGATTCTATTTCTTCTTCCTCAGCTAAAGCAGCATCATTTATTTTTTGTAATGACTCACGAACATTTTTAAATATCAATTCATCTACATCGTGGGCCACAATAATCGCTTTTTCTCTTGGTAAAGTTAATTCTCTAGAAATATTTTCTACATAATCCTTAAGATTTTCAAGACCCAGGAGAGTAAGGGTTGTCTCTGTCTCTAGCGCACCAGCCTGATCTATCAAAAGATGATTTCTTTTTACAATTTCCTGAAGTTGGGCAGTATAATCCACAGAAGTAATTGCCTTCTTTACATCCTCAGGCAAAATCGCCATTTGATCTGCTATTATTTTTTTTGTTTCTTCATTATCCATAAATTACATGTCTTATGAGGTAGTTGTTGGCTTAGGATTTTCAGCTTCCTCTTTTTCTTTTCTTTCTTTTTCCACTTTAGCCGCAAGCTCAGCTAATTTTTGCTGATCAGTTTTACCTTTCACCACATCATCCCTGATTTTCTTAGCGGCAGCTTTTCTGCCTTTTGCGCCTCCCGCAAGCCAAGCAATCTTAGATGTAGCCACACTTCCAGCATAGGCAGATTGATACTTTGTCTTAGCCTCTTTTCTAAAGCCATCCATTCTATCGCTACTAAGATCACTCTCTGTTAGATCTGCTTTTGTAAAACCTTGCTCTTTTTTCTCTATCTTTTTCTTCTTTTCTTCTGCTTCTTGCAGCATTTCTCTCTCTTTTTCTTTTATCTTCTTTTCATTTTCCTCCCTTTCTTTCTGTAATTTTCTTCCCTCTTCTTTCATCCTCTTCTTCTCTCTCTGCCATACCTGTTCAGCCATATTGTTTGGCTTACCGGCTGATAATTGAGCCTGATTTTCTGAAAGTTTTTTAACCACATCCTGATTTGATTGCTCTATTTTAGCTTTTTGTCCTGCTGCTGAACTAATAGCTTTATCGTGATTATTTATTGCCTCATCATGATCTTTTTTCTTTTTAGCTAATGCCATATCTGTAAGTTCTTTATTTGTTACCTGATCAGGATCCCTCTCCAAAAGTTTAGCTGTTGCAACACTTCTTTCCACTGATCTTTTTGCTTGACCCTGGAAACCATCCTTACCTCCAGCCTTTCCGAGATTGACTCCGAACGTTTTTCCTGCACCAGTATTTCTTATATCAAGAGAGCTCTTTGATACATTATTAACCCCCCTTAATGCAAGTCTACCAACAGCCGTATTGCTTGTAAGTTTTTGGAATTTATCATTGTTTGCCAAAGCAGACATTCCTCTTCCTAGTGTATTTCTAAGAGCAAAACCTCCAACTCCTCCAAGGGCCAGCCCAGCGATAGAACCGATACCGTTAGATATCATCGCTCCAACTTCTCCACTAAGTTTTTTAGTAATTCTTACAGTAGCAATCAAAAGACCAATAACGATGGCAAGATTAAACACGAGGCCAATCATATCTTTTGTGTTTGACCCACCAGCCTCGGCACTAATAGTTCCACTCAAAGTTGTGGCTACATTTCCGAAATCAAACTGTCCTATCAAAACAAGAACTACAGTAAGTAAAAAAGCAAATACCGGACCAACTAGCACCTGACTTGCCAATGTGTCTCTCCATTTTTTAGCATGTTCCCCCATCATAGGAATTACATTCCCAATAAAACCTACGGGCGAAAGGGCAAGTAGCATAAAAAGAGCAACTGTTCTAGCCACAAGTAACACCAGCATCTGACAAAACGCCCACAAAGCAACAGATATCAAAATAATTTTAAATATTAATAGAACACTCAAACCTATTGATGTTTGAGCCAACACAGCTCCATTAGACCCTTTCGGTTTTGTAATCCCCTCCAAAGACTGTATCTTCAAAGAATTCATAATCTCAGATGTCACGGTTACTTTTGTACTGTTTGTAGGGTTGGTGAGTGGGCGAAGTGTCTCTCCCTTATCATATATAGCTGCGGTGAAAATATTACCAACATCTATAACAACGCTTGTGATCATAAAACTAAAATTAATAAGGAGGGCAGAGATCACTACACTAGAAAGCATTTTTTTGGCATTGGCAGAAGACCCTTTCCAAATTTGCTGAATAGATATATACAAAAGAATAAATATAAAAAATATATTAAAAGTATCTCTTAATATTACCCACGTTGTTTTAAGACCAGTTAGAATCTCTTCCTCCCCACCCATACCTTTTGTATAGTCTATAACTTTATCAATGGCCGACCCAACCCATCCAAGTACCCAAGCTAAAGCACTACAAATTGCATACAAAACCCAATTGAAACCACCAACAACCCAACCGAGAATCCCCTTTACTGGTTCTCCAGAGATGGTAAAATCTGTTTCCTTATCTTCTGGGTGAGCGGCGTCAACCAGATCTTGAACTTGTCCTTCTACTGCAGCCCTTTGAGCTTTTATATCTTTCAGTGCAACTTCTGTCTCGTCTCTTTGGCTTTTCAAATCTGCGATCTCTCTTGTTAACGAGTCAATCTTTGGTTGTGCGGCTATTTTTTCTTCTGGGGTTGCATCTGCCAAAGAGTCAACGAGAGTTTGTTTCTCAACCACAGCAGCATTATAATCTTTATCCAACTGATTAAAAGCACTCTGTGTAGATGCCAAAGAAGCCATTATGTTGGCTATATCTGCTGTTGTGGTGGATTCAGGTTTTGTATTACTTGTACCGCTATAAAGTTGGACTAATGTTTTTGCTGCTTGGTCATTACTCTTTGCTTCATTTTTAAGAATTTTTATCGCTTCGCTATCTCTTTGCGCATTATAACAGTCAGATCCCCAAAAAGTGTACCCGTAACATTTGCCGGCCTTAAGCAAGTCTGCGTTTTCTTGAGGGGTTTTTGTCGCCGCCCTCACTTTTGTATATTGAAACCCGCTCGGCAAAATTGCCGCCAAGAAAAAAGCGATAGAGATACATGCAACTGATTTTATAAAAAATCTTTTCATCTGCTATCTTAAATTATACCACCTACAGATTATCTAAACAAATCTTTTTTGAAAAAATTTGTTTATAATAATATTTATTTTTTAGTTTGCGTACTTCAGCAATAAATTTGGATCGCCTTGTGCTGGATTTGTCGTCTCTGATGTTCTAGGCACTGATGTAGAAGCATTCTGTTGAGCCATTGCCTCTGTCATATTGACCTCTACATCTTTTAGACAAGCACTTTCTGCATATCTAGTTTTTGGATTAATAAACTCGGCTTCTAACCATGTTGCTATATCCCTGTTTAAATTTGAAGATGATTGGCTACCTACCATTACAGAGTTAACCCTTGAATTAAGCATCTCTACTGTCGTTGTTGTAGCGGTCGTAGTTGCACCTTGAACTTCTGAAAGAGTAATGATCGCTCTTTCAGATGCATTCAAAGCACCGAGGTTTATTATTGTTTCTCTAATTACTTTTAGTTCTTTTAATTTTGCTTTTGATGTACTTGCCAAAGCGTTTATATAAGGGATGTTAAAGTATACATCTGGTTTTGTCCTCATAGAATTAGCAATTCCGTCGATATTATCTAGCACATTTGCTCTTACAAGATCTGTTGTTAAATCTTTACATTTTATAGATCTCGCTAGAGCACTTTTAACTCCATTAAATGTTTCTAAGGCAATAGCATAATTTTCCAAGTTTACAGTTTCAAAATCAATTGCATTATCTACAACACCTGTCTTTACCTCAATTCCTCTATACATATCATTTGCTGGGTCATTTTTAGCAGCATCAAGTTGTTGTAACATCTGTCCCCTGTAATCAGTGTCTTCTTTATCCCCTCCAAATATACCACTCATCACTTTACCCAAAGTAACCTTTACCGCTAGAGTAGCAAAAGCTCCGATTATTGCGTTTATACTATTTTCAACTGTTGTACCTAATTCTAGAGTTCTTATCCAGGAAGATTCTGTGAGCTTCATCGTATCCATAATAACAGCCCCAGGAGTTGTTGTATCACAAGTTGTTTCAACTTCTTGGTCTATAATACTATTTCCACCAGTGCTATTTACTTCACTTGCATGTGTTGCGGCGATAGATGTTCCGGTAGCATATCCAGGATGACCAACAAATGTTCTGGCCCCCATTAAAGTTCTAGACTTACCCCCTGCAGCACTCGAGTCTTGTTTAACTTCAAAAGTAGCCTCCTTACATTTTTTTAGAGACAAAGAACCCCCTCCCCAGTTCGCCTCTTTATCTGAAGTTTCTACAGCAGTGTCTAACTTAACCTGAAGAAGCCCCTCTGCCATCATAGAAGCACCTTGTGGTGTGTTTTGAGGATTTCCAGACATCTGCATCCAAGAATCCCAACCACCTCCTCCTATAAAATTACCACCAACAAAATCATCATAAGCATTCTGTATATTACCGAGAACCCCTGTTAGAGTACAACCGAGGTCTGTTCCATAGCTATATTGCATTCCGAGATTTAATTTAACCTGTAATTTAAATGGGTCACACAAAAACCTTAACTCCTTCTCTCCCATTATAAATTCTCCTATAGTTCTATCTGCAACATTTGCCAAAAATCCTTGAGGGTTTGTCATAAAAGATGGACTTCCTTGGAAACCACTATTAATCCAGTTAACAATACTCTGGGTAAGAGTCATAATTAAAGCCCTCATAAAAAGCTGTGCTGCAATAGCAAGAAGTCTATCAAGCCATTTTATACCAGTTCGGTAGGCCTCCATGGCTGTATCTGTTGCAGCTCTTCCTGCTATGATAGCCGCTGTTTGAACAGCTGTAGTCGCCGTTATAACCGCCTGAGTCGCCGCATCGATAACAGGAACTATAGCCTCTGCCTTTTTGGTAGGTAACCCAAAAAATAAAGCTGGTGTGATTATCGAAACTATAAGGAAAAAAGGGATTATTTTATTAAGAAAAAGTTTTTTCATAAAAATATGATATCAAAATTATACCAAACAATTAGCTTGTTTGCATTAGTAAAAAAATCTTTTCTGTAAGGGTTTCAAAGTCCGTCCCCAACTCAGAAAATACGGCTGAATATCCCTGAAGCCCCTTCATAGACTTAAGAGGATCTGAGTTGATTAGTTTAATATAATTTAAATGCTCTACTAATCTATATGCATTGTTTGCAAAATTGAGATGATATGCAGAAGCATCACTTGCAACTTTTAGTTTAATTATTTTATTGGCTGATATCGTAAGTTGATCAATTATTGGATTTAATTTTTTAATACCGACATAGTTGTCACCCTCGGAAAGATTACTTACTATATCAAAAGATTTTGTGACGTTTGGTGTGATTTCATTTTTTAATATGGCAGATATATCCTTTACATATTTTAATAATTCTTCTAGCTTTGGTTTAGCCACTATATTCAGGTCTTTTTCCAAAAAGTGTGGGGCTAGAGTTTCTGGTTCTACACCAGCAAGCATCTGACTAACGATATTATCTTGTTCCGCCTGGGTCATTTGTCTCCCGACAGGCTGAGAAGCTATATATTGAGACATAAAATTCCTAGCGAATTTCTCTGTATCATTTAGATTTTCATATTCAATGTTGGCCTTATTGATTTGTTCAATAATTTTTGGGTCAATTTTATCATTTGGCTCTTGACCTTTAGTTGCTGTATTTGCCTTTAGGGGGTCTCTATTTGCTTTCATCTCATCCTCATCATTTGTACCGTCACCATCGGTATCTGCTTTCTTTGGGTCTGTCCCATAAAGAGTTTCCTGCCAATCAGGAAGGTTATCACCGTCTGTATCTTGTTGTTTAAAAGCCTCAAGAGTAGAACTTGCTGATAGACCAACAATACTTTTATTTTTTGAGGTGTAGAGATTTTCTTTAAAGAAAGTTATTATTATTGTTATAATAATAATAACTAAAGCCAAAGAAAGACTTAATACAAATCTTTTCGATGGTAAAAATTTTGGATTTATTTTCATACTTATCATAAGTATACTACTAATTTATATTTGTGCTACAATATATATTG
>CAIPUJ010000046.1 GCA_903868205.1 uncultured bacterium
AAATCTTTCTTGGACAACAACAAATGCAAAGACTTGTACTCTAAATGGAGTAAACACATATCTAAACCTTTCAACATATGCTACACCAGCTTTGTCTACTACAACTACATATACATTAGCTTGTAAAAACCAACAGGGAGCAGAAACAAAAGATGAGGAGACTATTGTAGTCGCGGCTCTTAATCCAGCCACTATCAATTTCCAGTCAGATATTTTAGAAGTCGCGTATCAAGGGAAAGCAAAACTTTCTTGGACAACAACAAATGCAAAGAGTTGTAAATTAAATGGTGTAAATGTTGCTTTAAGTAACTCTAATTACCCAACTCCGGCTCTTACCACGACAACTACTTACACTTTAGGTTGTTTGAATCAACAAGGTGTAGAAACAAAACAAGAGAAGACTATTGTAGTAACACAACCAAATCTACCAACTGCTTCCATCACAGCCGAGGGTTCTGATGCATCAACAACAATAGCTTTTGGAAACACAGCAAATATTTCTTGGAGCTCAACAAATGCAAAAACATGTAAGGTATCAGGAGGAACAATCAACATTACCACTCTTCTTTCAGGCACAAAAAACACAGGAAATCTTTCTGTTCCAACTACATACAATATATCTTGTACAAATATTGCAGGACAAACAGTTACTGATTCTGTAATAGTGAATGTGATCGCGAAAGAATTACCAGTTGCAAATTTTTATAGCGGTTCTATTAATGCTCCAGGAGACATTGAGGTTGTTAAGGGAGCATCTGCTACCTTGAAATGGGATGCGTCTGGTACAACGAAGTCTTGTACATTAAACGCAGCAGCGGTTGCCCTTAATGGTACAAGAGAAATCAAGAATATCACGACAAATTCAACACAAACTTTGAAATGTAAAAATGACGCTAATGGTGAAGTGATAAAAGTGTTAAATATCAAAATTATTATTAACCCAGCTACAGCTTTTGTAGCTTGGGAAGATGTTCTTAATTTAATAAATTTATTAAGAAAGTAATCATAAATTGATTTCTAAACAAAAATGAGTCCGAAAGGGGCTCATTTTTGTTTTTATAGGAAAACCTTGCATAAATTCGTATTTATGCTATTATGTTGAAACAATGCTTACAAAAACAAAGAAACAAAAAGTAATTGGCGAGCACGCAATTCATGCTACAGACACTGGTTCTCCAGAGGTTCAGGTTGCTATGCTTACTAAGAAAATTGAGGAATTAACTAAACATTTGAAGAAAAATGCGAAAGATAATCACTCAAGAAGAGGTCTTCTAGGTATGGTTGCGGATAGACAAAAACACTTGAAATATTTAGAGAAAAACTATCCTAAGAGATACTCTGCAATAACAAAGAAAGTCGGTTTAAAATAATCTATTACAAAATCCGCCAAAAGGCGGATTTTGTTTTTAATGATACAATGTAAGTAGGGTCGAATTTTAATAGAAAAATAATTTTAATAAATATATGTCAGTAATTAAACATAAAAACCAAAGAGTTGGTGTTTTTATAGATACACAAAATTTATATCATTCAGCGAAGAATTTATATGGAGCAAAAGTTAATTTTGGTCAGGTAATAAAAGACGCGGTTGATGGAAGAGTTTTGATAAGAGCTACGGCCTATGTGATAACCACAGAAGCAGGGGATGAGAAGAATTTCTTTGAAGCCTTAGGTAAGGTAGGAATCACTACAAAAACAAAAAATCTACAAATATTTGCAGGAGGATCTAAAAAAGCAGATTGGGATGTTGGTATGGCTATAGATGCTATATCACTTTCGCCAAAGCTAGACGCCGTAATACTTGTAACAGGAGACGGAGACTTTATTCCACTAGTGGAATATTTAAAGGTTGTTCAAGGATGCCAGGTGGAAGTAGTTTCTTATGGTAAATCAACATCATCAAAGCTTATTGAGGTGGTAGACGACTTCATGGATTTGGATTTAAACCCAAGGAAATATCTTTTGGGCGGCCCAAACATAAATAGAAATAATAGGAATCAAATTAAATAATATATAAACAATTATCCACACCTTGCCAATGTACCTGGGGGGGGGGCTATAATAGTGGGTATGCAGAAACTAAAAATCACTCTCTCATATATATTAGGCGGTGTAGCATTACTAGGAGCAGTAGCTTTAGCTGGAAGTCTCACTCCACCAGATGGAAGTTCTACAGATACACCTACAATGTTTACTACTTCTGATATATACAACAGACTAGATGATATCAACCATACTCCCCAAAACAAAAACACATCCACCACATCTTCTCCTGACATATCTATGAGATCACTCTCAGAAATCTGGGATAATTTCCCCACGATACTATCAAACACAATTGCTACAGGTACCACCATTATGGGTATAACAGGAACCCTCTACGGAGACACAGACCCGAGCAAGGTTCTAGATACTGCTATATATCCTGGGACTGCTACTGTTGCTCCTTACTCTTTAGTTTTACAAACTGAACAAGATTTTGTATTGAATTGGGACGACGCAATTTCGTATGCTCAACATTTAGAAATTGACGGAATAACAGTATCAGAAACACCTCAAAACATTTGGCGACTTGCTACAATTTCAGAGTTAATGAAGTTTTACGGTGAAAGATATTTAGAGGGTAATCCTAACAATATAACTGGCTTTCTTAGCGGTAATGTTTATTGGGCCTCTACTTTAGCTGGTGGAATTAGTCCTTATTATATTGGCTATGATGAAGGTAGTATTTCCTTTTTTTATGCAGATAAAATAAATTTATTTAATGTTCGCTGTGTTCGATAGTATTTTTCTTACATAATTATATTCAATCTAAAAAATAACAAAAAAGAGGCTTAAAGCCTCTTTTTTGTTATTTAGTTATGTATTGACAATGTAATTACATTGTATATACTTATATTATGAATCCCGTTAGAGACCACGGTCACTTTACTGGGATTACATTATTGGGTTTATTTAAATCTAATTTATAAATAATAATTTTGACAGGAAATGGTAACGACCGTGACCTGTCTCTAAACGGGATGAATACAACATTACAAATAAGAATAGATTCAAAAGACAAGAAGGATGCTCAAAAAATTTTTAAGGATTTGGGTATGGATATTACTACTGGTGTAAAAAGTTTTATTAAACAAGTCGTTATAGATAAAGCATTACCTTTTCAACCAAGGACGGAGAATGGTTTTACACCAGAATTTGAGGCGATGATACTTAGAGAATCAGCTTGGGCCAAAAAGCATGCTAAAAGATATACAAATGTAGATGATATGTTTAGAGATTTAGAGAAATAATTTATGTTGAATGTTTATTTCTCTAAAAGGTATAAAAAATCTTTTAAAATTTTATTAAAATCTGGTAGATTTGATAAGGAGAAGGTTAAGCTAGCTGTATCCAATTTGGCAAACGGGGTAAATTTAGATCCCAAATACAGAGATCACCAATTGGTTGGACCATTGTCTAAATACAGAGAATGTCATATAGAAAGTGACTTGTTGATAATATATGAAATAGATATCGATGAAAATTATCTAGAAATCGTTAATATCGGCACTCATTCTGAATTGTTTGGCTAAATTTTTAATAGGTACCAGACGAAAATAAAGCTTTTAAACAAAACAAAACCCAAGTGGTCTGCTTGGGTTTTGTTTTGTTTAAATTGTGGTATTATTTTAATTAGATATTTTATTGGTTTTGATTTATTAGCTGATTTGCTAGAAGATACACAGCTTGGAACCAAAAGTTCTGACCTGAAATCTTTTAGTAAGTCTTAATTTAGAATTGTTGCCAAGGAGGAACCTTTCTTAAGATTTTAAGGTTCCACCTTTTCAACAGAATAAAAAATATGCAAAAAAAAGAATTTTCTCTTGAAGTGGGTGGAAGGAAAATGATTGCTGAGTTCAACGACTTGGCAGAAAATACAAATGGTTCTGTGCTTTTGAAGTATGGACACACAATGCTTTTAGCAACTGCTGTTATTTCTAAAAGAGAGAAAGAGGGCACGGACTATTTACCTCTTACCGTGGATTATGAGGAAAAGTTTTATGCTTCAGGACAAATATTGGGAAGTAGATATTCTAGAAGAGAAGGAAAAGCCTCTGATGAAGCTATCCTTACTGGTAGAGTAGTAGATAGAACAATCAGACCCCTATTTGACCAATGGATTAGAAAAGATATTCAGGTGGTAATTACTGTGCTTTCTTTAGATCAAGATGATCCAGATACTCTTGGTGTTATTGCTGCTTCTCTTGCTCTTGGTGTTTCAAAAATTCCTTTTCATGGACCAGTAAGCTCAGTGAGAATTGGTAAACATAAGAATGACGGATGGGAAGTGAACCCAACATATACCGAGAGAGACAATGAAGATTATGATATTGATCTTATTTCTTGTGGAAAAGATGGAAATATAAATATGATTGAGCTTGCAGGAAATGAATCTCAAGAAAATGTTATTGTTGATGCTCTGAAGCTTTCTTCACAAGAAATTGAAAAAATAAATGCTTGGCAGAAACAAATTATTTCTGAAATTGGTGTAGAAAAGATGTCTATTCCAGAACCAACAATGCCAGACTCAATCGCAGATCTTTACGCAGAAAAAATAGCCCCTGTTATTGAATCATACATAATGAGCGGTATTCCAGGACATTCAAAAATAGATGAAATACAAAATATTTGGAAAGAAGAATCTGCAAAAGTTATTACAGAAGAAGAGAAATTCTTAGCTGAGAAATATTTTGATGACAAAGTAAATGACCTTATACACGAACAAGCTATAAAGAATGAAAAGAGGGCCGATGGAAGAAAACTTGATGAAGTAAGACCTCTTTTTGCTCAGGCTGGTGGTATTTCGCCGATACTTCATGGTTCAGGTATATTCTATAGAGGAGGCACTCACGTGCTTTCTGTGCTCACTCTAGGAGGTCCTAAAGACGCTCAAGTTATTGAAGGTATGGAAGACAAACAGGGCGCTAAGAGATTTATGCACCACTATAACTTCCCACCATATTCAACAGGGGAGACAGGAAGAATGGGCGGAACAAATAGAAGAATGATTGGTCACGGTGCTCTTGCAGAAAAAGCTTTGTTGCCGATGATTCCTTCAAAAGATATTTTCCCTTACACAATAAGAATTGTTTCTGAAGCTCTTTCCTCAAATGGTTCTACATCTATGGGATCTGTTTGTGGATCAACGATAGCTCTTATGGATGCTGGTGTGCCAATAAAGAATCCTGTAGCTGGTATTGCCTCTGGACTTATGATGGACGACAAAGGAAATTATAAAGTGCTTACTGATATTCAAGGTCCAGAAGACCACTTCGGTGATATGGATTTTAAAGTCGCTGGGACAAAAGATGGTGTGACCGCAATTCAAATGGATGTAAAAGTTGGTGGAATACCTCTAAATGTTCTCGCAGAGGCTTTTGAAAAAGCTAAAGCAGCAAGACTCCATATTTTGGAAACAATACTCGGTGCTATAAAAGAACCAAGAAAGGATATTTCTCCAAATGCACCAAAAATTTTGGTTATAAAAATAAATCCAGAGGATATTGGTTCCGTAATCGGAAGTGGAGGTAAGGTAATCAAAGAAATAAAAGAAAGAACTGGTTCAGAAATCGATATTGAAGA
>CAIPUJ010000047.1 GCA_903868205.1 uncultured bacterium
ATAAAAAATAAAAATATTTATAAAAACAAAAATAGTTAGAAGAATTATTTTAAAATGTTTTTTGAAAAGATTCATTTATTTTTTAAGATATTTTAAAAAGAAGAAAATCAAAGTGTATAAAAGTATTAAAATAAAAACAGGAAATCCTGGAATACTTGCAGAAGAAAAAGGTAATGAAGCAAAAAAATCTGACACCATTAAAATATAAGTAAGTAGAAACCATGATATCCAAGCAAGTGGCAATGAAATGATTACCCCCATGAAACCCAAAACACCCGTAAAGAATCCGACAAACATGATTAACGGAATAACAGCAACCACGAGGACGTTGGCAGGCAGAGCCACAAAAGAAAGCATACCAATTTTATAAAGAATAAGCGGCAATACCAAAATCTGAGCAGCTAATGTCCCAGCGATAGTCTCCCGTAATTTAAATTTTTCTGTAATAAAACCTAGTCTGTTTTCTAATATTGGTGAAACAAAAATGATTGCAACCGTAGCTAAAAAAGAAAGTTGAAAGGAAATATCAAAGACTAAAATTTTTGGATTATAAATTATCATAAGCATCCCAGCCACAACAAGAGCTCTACCTATTTTATAATTCCTATGAGTAATATTTGCGAGTATCACAACAAGTGACATTATCGCTGCACGCACTGCGGTAGAAGAAGCACCAGACATTATCACAAAAGCTAGTATTCCTAAAATACCTCCAGAGAAAGCAAAAGCTCTGGGTAAAAATGAAAGGGTATTCATTATAGACTCAGCAACTATTGTAATATTATACCCCGAAAGAGCTACGATATGAGAAAGTCCAGAAATCTGAAAACTATTTTTTACTTCAGTACTCATAGAACTTTTTGCACCGAGAAGTATTCCACCGAGAAGCGACGCTTGTGGTTCGGAAATCACTTTCTCAATATTATTTGTAAAAGCATTTTTAATATCAAATAATTTAGCTTTTAAAAAATTACCATGTCCGCCTGAAATAAAAATAGCCTTGGCAAAATTAATTTTATATTCTATTCCGTCCTTCCCTAGATAAGACACATAATCAAATTCCCTACCATCTACCTTTTCAATATTTTCTGGTTTTTCTAATTTACCTTTTATTTCTATCAAATCTCCATATTTAAATTCTGGATAAAAATCTGTCTGTACAAGCCCGGTACCAAAAACTTTCGTAGAACTAACAATACTAGAAGATACATCTATAAAATCTACTACAAGCTCATTAAAATTCTCTTTTTTCTGAGGTTCATCGATAACAACCCCTTTAACAGAAACCTTTTCTCCCACAAGTGATTCTAAATTTGAATCCAATACTGAAGAGTTTTTTATTTCATATCTTAGAACACCCAGAGAGAAACCAAAAACAAATACCAACAAAACAACCAGTAAGCTTTTCATCTTTACATCAATCAAGAAAAATTTTTGATAAATAACAATACAAAAACCGATCAACAATAATAGTAGGAAACAAGAAAAACCAAATTTTAAAAAAGAACCTATAAAAATAGCCGATATGAAACCGGCTACAAAAATATTAAATTTTTTATTATCTATTTGACCCCCCATTTTTTCATTATTTCTTTTTCTTCTATTTCAGAAAGTGATTTCTGGTATTTTGCACCCTTTTTACCTTTTACTCTTTTCTCACATTCACCCCAAGTTTTATCTATTTTAAAGACACCATTAACCAAGCTAAGATAAGAGTAAGCCATCCCAGATTTTGACTTTTTCTTACCTGCTTTTGCGATACCTTTTGTTTTTGTAAGATCAATACTATATTGAGAAAGTTTCCCATTATATAAATCTATTTTTTTACCATCTGCAAATGAAGTTGCTATTTCATCACATCTTTCATTCCCTGGAATATCAGAGTGCCCAGCTACATAATTCCATTTTATTTTTTTACCTTCTGATACTTTTATAAGTTCCTCCCATAAATCTCTATTGGCAACTTCATCTTTCATAGAATTTCTCCAACCATTTTTCTGCCAACCAAAAATCCATTTTGTCATACCGTTTATGACATAAGATGAATCGGTATTTAAAATAATTTCTTTTTTATTGCCAACTTCCTTTAAAGCATTTAAAGCTCCGGAAAGTTCCATCTTATTATTTGTGGTGTGTTTGCTTCCAGCACCAAGTTCAATAACCTTACCGCCCACAGAAACAATAGCTCCCCACCCACCAGGACCAGGATTACCTCTTGATGAACCATCCGCAAAAATTATTACATTATCCATAGTCGCAATTATAACAGCGAGCAATTAAAAAACAAATACCTAATTTCGCGATCGCGAAATTAGGTATTTGTTTTTTAATACTTTACAAACTTTATAAACTTTCTACTGTCTCTACTTCCACCGCCCCCTGTCTTAATATTTCTATCTCATCACCATTTACTTTAACAAGTGTAGAAGGCAAAGAATTTAATTCCCCTCCATCTATATAGAAATCAACCTTATCACCAAAATAATTTCTTGCTTCACAAATATTTTTTGCTGGAGGAAAATTTTGTAAATTAGCACTTGAAGTAGCAAGTGGTCCAGTTTTTCTTAGAAACTCTCTGAGTCTATCATCTGCCGGTAATCTTATGGCCAAACCTTTACCTTTATCTAAATAAGCAAAATCAGATGAAATTGGGAAAATAACACTCATCTTCCCTGGCCAATATTTATTAATAAACTTAGAAATCTTTTCTGGTATATCGATACTAAATTTCTTTAAATCTTCTACATCTGCGATAACAACAACTGGCGGTTTATTTTCATCCCTTCCTTTTATCTCAAAAATTCTTTCTAATGCTTTTTCACTAAAAGCAGAACAAACAACTCCATAAATAGTATCTGTTGGTATAACCCCTACTCCGCCATTTTTTAACACCTCTATATCTTCATTTTTCATAGACTAATACTAAACAAAAAATACACAAAAGAAAAGAGCAGGGATACTTCGTTCCTCTGCTCTTTTCTTTTACATTGTATGCTTCCACATCTCTACTGAATCACCATATTTTTGTTTGAGATCTTCTCTCAATTTTTTAAGACTTGGCATATCATTTGTTTCTATGTTAGTCGTCTCCCAAGCACCGACAGATCCATCTACATACATTTCTCTATAAGTAACAAGGCCTCCATCAGAACTATATTCTATGTCTTGAATCTTTTTCTCTATTTTTCCTTCACCATTTGTTTCCATTGTAATATTTTGATTAATAAATTAATAATTATAAATGATCCTCCTCATCCGCCACTGCGTCTGCTTTTGTTTTATGAATTGTGCCATCTTTATGATTTGGTGGCATATAAATCGTATAAAGTTTAAGAGGTTTTTCAGAAGACATATTAATAACGTTATGATTTGATCCTGCTGGCACCACTATTGCAAATCCATCTGTTACCAAAGATTCTTCACCATCTATTATCACCTTTCCATCCCCACTATCAATACGGAAAAATTGATCAACTGTGTTATGTACTTCCATTCCTATTTCTTCATTTGGAAGTAAACTCATCACCACTACTTGCCCATAAGTTCCTGTATAAAGGACCTTTCTAAAATTTTCGTTTTCTAAAGTAGCCTTTTCTATATTTGTAACAAATCCTTTCATAATTTTATTATATTAAACTTGATAAAATCGACTTATTTTTTCTTCTTTAAAAAACCAAAAAGATCTTTACTCAGAATTGCCATAATTTTATGTTTCGGGCTATTTTTAATCTCATTCAACCTTCTTTTAAAC
>CAIPUJ010000048.1 GCA_903868205.1 uncultured bacterium
AAGCCTCTGATGAAGCTATCCTTACTGGTAGAGTAGTAGATAGAACAATCAGACCCCTATTTGACCAATGGATTAGAAAAGATATTCAGGTGGTAATTACTGTGTTGTCTCTTGATCAAGATGATCCAGATACTCTTGGCGTTATTGCAGCATCTCTTGCTCTTGGCGTTTCAAAAATTCCTTTTAATGGACCTGTGAGTTCTGTAAGGGTCGGCAAACACAAGAACGATGGTTTCCAAATCAATCCTACATACACAGAAAGGGACAATGAGCTTTATGAAGCTGACCTTATTGCTTGCGGTAAAGATGGAAATATAAATATGATTGAGCTTGGTGGAGACGAAGTTCAGGAATCAACAGTTATTGAGGCATTAAAAGTTGCTTCTGCTGAAATAGAAAAAATAAATAATTGGCAGAAAGAGGTTATTGCTCAAATTGGCGTACCAAAAATTTCTTTACCAAAACCAGTTATGCCAGAATCAGTCACAAAACTTTTTGCAGAAGTTATAGAGCCTAAATTGGAAAGTTACATAATGAGTGGTATTCCCGGAGGTTCAAAAATAGGGGAGATAATGAGTGAATGGATAAAACTTGCTGAAGAGAAACTTCCTGAAAATGAGGCTAAATTTGCTGAGCATCTTTTTGAAGAAAAAGTTGATACGATGATTCACGAGCAGGTATTAAAGAACGACAGAAGAGCAGATGGCAGAGGAATAGATGAATTGAGACCATTATTTGCTCAAGCCGGTGGAATTTCTCCAATAATTCACGGCACGGGTATTTTCTATAGAGGAGGAACCCACATTCTTTCAGCACTTACTTTGGGAGGACCAAAAGATGCACAGACCATAGAAGGAATGGAGGATCAAGAATCGAAAAGATTTATGCACCACTATAACTTCCCACCATATTCAACAGGAGAAACAGGAAGAATGGGAGGAACAAATAGAAGAATGATTGGACACGGCGCACTTGCAGAAAAAGCTTTGTTGCCTATGATTCCAAAACAATCTGATTTTCCTTACACAATAAGAATTGTTTCTGAAGCACTTTCCTCAAATGGTTCTACTTCAATGGGATCTGTTTGTGGTTCAACAATTGCTCTTATGGATGCTGGTGTACCAATAAAGAGACCTGTTGCTGGAATAGCATCAGGACTTATGATGGACGATAAGGGAAATTATAAGATACTTACTGATATTCAGGGTCCAGAAGATCATTATGGTGATATGGATTTTAAAGTTGCTGGTACAACAGACGGTATAACAGCTATTCAAATGGATGTAAAAGTTTCTGGTGTTCCAATACCTGCTTTGGCTGTTGCTTTTGAAAAGGCAAAAGCTGCAAGATTGCAAATTTTAGATGTTATCTTAAAAGCAATTCCGGAAGTAAGAAAGGATATTTCTCCAAATGCACCAAAAATTTTGGTTATAAAAATAAATCCAGAGGATATTGGTTCCGTAATCGGAAGTGGAGGTAAGGTAATCAAAGAAATAAAAGAAAGAACTGGTTCAGAAATCGATATTGAAGA
>CAIPUJ010000049.1 GCA_903868205.1 uncultured bacterium
ATGTGTATTATATAACTTCTAACCTTAAAAATAAAGGCTTGCTCGCTTACGGCAGAACAGAAAAAGTCAGAGGTCTCTCCTTGAAGAGGAGTCTTCGACGGGAAAAGGTGAGTCCTCGGACTTTAATTATTCGGACAACTTCTGCAAAACCATCTTAGCAAGACTTTCAACATCTTCAAATCTACCTTCTTGTGTAGAACCCAGAACAACAATAGCCACTGGGTGTGATATTCCAGCATCTATTATTATGGCCAAATTTCCACCAGCTAAATCTGTAAAACCGGTCTTAGATCCAATAAGAGTAGGTATTTCATTTAAGGATACATTTGTATTTCTTGCTGGGTGTCTAATATTACTTTCTGAGATAAAAATAGAATTTTCTTTAGCTGTAGCATAAATCATTTCTGGATCATTCAATACAACATATGAAAGTAACTTACCCATATCATATGCTGAACTGTAGGCACCAGAAATAGCTGTGTTGATATCAAGTCCGGTTTCATTTAGGAACATTGTATCTTTTAAACCAATCTCTTTTGTTTTTTCATTCATTAAAGAGATTGTATTTTCACCATCAATTGCTTTGTATGCATCTAGTGCTCTAGCCAAAGCATGCATACCATCATTTGATGAGGTAACAAGTGTAAAATCAAGAAGTTCTTTCAGTGTCCATTTTTCATTTACAAGTAATCCACTATCCCCTTCTTGTCGAATAGATTCTTCATCAATATCTATTATTGTGGTTGGTAGCATATTACTTTTTATAACAAGCCCAGCCATTATTTTTGTAACGGAAGCTAAAGGAAGCTTCTCCCTTTCGTTTTTTGAGAAAATAACATTATTTTCTTTTATATCATAAACATAATATGATTTTGCGATTATGTTTGATAATACAGATTCATAATCAAATTGTTTTTTTTCTGTATCAGTATTTATTTTTTTAATAACTTCTGGAATATCAGAGTAATTAAGAGAAATTATAAAAATAAAAAATAAAACAACCGCTATTAAAATAGTGGAATTTATCCTTTTGTTTTTTTTAAGCAAACTATAAAGCTTCGTTGTTTTTATTTTCTTCAATTTCTTCATTTTGATTTTCTGTTTTTACTTCATCTGCTTCCTTTGGTAGTTCAGCATTTTTGAAGTCTTCAATTGCTTTCTTAGCTTCAGCAAATTCTGGTATATCTTCTATCTTTGAAATTCCCATATATGAAAGAAGCTCAAAGCTTGGTTTATATAAAAAGCTTCTTTGATCTTTAGGGTTTATTACTTTTTCAATAAGCCCACGGATCATCAAGTTTCTTAATATAAATGTAGACTGTACACCACGAATATAATCTACCTCGGCACGAGATATTGGTCCTTGGTAAATAATAATAGAGAGAGTTTCCAACCCTGCTTTTCCAAGATCTTTTACAAGCTCTTCTTTTGTAAGTTTTTCTATTATATCTCCCGTATCTTTGCTTGTTCCAAGAGTTATTTCATCTTCCTTTCTTACAATTATTATTCCTCTATCTGAAATTTTTGTTTCCAAACTATTTAGTGCAACAGAAATCTCCTCTTCTGTTTTACCGAAAATTTGAGCTAGCTTCTTTATTGTTATAGGTTCACCTTTCCAAAAAAGAACCGCCTCTATCCCAGTACAAAGTTTTTCAATTTCTATTTTTTCTTTTTTAATATT
This sequence comes from uncultured bacterium, assembly GCA_903868205.1. Taxonomy (GTDB): domain Bacteria; phylum Patescibacteriota; class Minisyncoccia; order Phycocordibacterales; family GWA1-40-21; genus Bog-1340. Next base: position 1,682 of record CAIPUJ010000049.1, read on the forward strand.
TTCTTCCATAATTTTGTATTTTTTACTTTCTACTTTAAAAACTTTATGAACTTTCTACTAATATGTTGGTACCCCAACATATTTGCTTTCCATCCTGATATCATCAAACTTATTTTCTTGTGAGACCTCTATTATACCTTGTTTTACGAGCTCTAGCATAGCCAGAAAGCTCACTATCACATTTACTTTCTCTACCTTACCCATACCAGAAAATTCTTTAAAGCTCATTCTTAAATGATTTTTAACTCTTTCTGTAAGGGAATTTATTGTTTCTTCCAAACTTATCACTTTTATAATTCTAACTTGTGGTTTCTTTTCAAACTTAGGAAGATTTTTGATTACATCAAAAATTGATTTAGCAAAACTCTCTTTATTCATATCATCACTTGGAGAAAATACTGGTTCAAATTTTCTAGTGTTTGGATAGAAAATCATTTCTTTTCCGAAACCATTTTTTACATGCACACTTAGCTCTTTTATTTTTTTGTAAATCTTAAGTTTAAGTTCCAAATCTCTCATGTCTGTTTTTTCTTCTTCTGTAAGATTTAATGTAGGCAAAAGAGATTTTGATTTGATCAAAAGAAGTGTAGAAGCGATAACAATAAAGTCAGAAGCGTCTTTTATTGGAAAAGTTTCTCTGTTTTGTAAATGAGAAATAAAATCATCGGCCACCTGAGAAAGTGAAATATCATTTACAAGAAGTTTTCTTTTTTCGATAAGAGAAAGAAGTAAATCCAATGGACCTTCAAAAACCTCTGTTTTAATTTTAAAATTATCTTCAGGCATTTATTATTTTTGCAATTTTTTCTAGTTCTTCTATCGGTGGATGTGCGGCTCTTTCTGGATTTAATTCGTTACCATTGTTTATGGGTACCATGTGTAAATGTACATGAGGTACACCAAAGCCTTCCACAGCCAAGCCAACTCTTTTTGGATTTAACTTTAGTTTTAATTTCTTCGCTATTTTTTTTCCACTTAGTAATAATTCGCAATATTCATTATCCTCCAAATCAAAAATATAGTCCGTATGTTTTTTAGGAATCACTAAAGTATGCCCTGGATTAATTTGTCCCAAATCTAAAAAAGCAAGATATTTTTCGTCTTCCCAAATTTTTACACATGGTATCTCGCCTTTTACTATTTTACAAAAAATACAGTTTTCCATACTTATATTTTAACACAATTTAAGATTTCTTTTGTTTTATTTCCAATCTCAAATCTCTAAGTTGTTCAGAAGAAACTTTACCAGGGGCATTCATCATTAAATCCTTACCTTCTCCATTCTTAGCAAATGCAATAACCTCACGAATGTTTGGTTCGTTTTCAAGAATCATAATCATTCTATCTAATCCCCAAGCGATTCCACCATGTGGAGGTGTTCCAGCACTCAATGCTTTAAGCATGTGTCCATATTCTCTCTCAATTTTTTCTTCGCTGTAATCCATTATTTCAAGAACTTTTCTAAGAGCTTCTGGTTTATGATTTCTAACACTTCCTCCACCCATTTCAGAACCGTTTAAAGCAATGTCATATTGTGATGCAACAATTTTTTCTATATTTGTCTTATTCATCAAATCATCAAAACATTCTGCTTTGGTTCCTGAGAAAGGATTGTGTGTGAATGTCCACTTTCCATCTTCAGTTTTTTCAAACATTGGAAAATCTACAATCCAAGCAAATGCTAATAAATCTGGATCATTTTTATCTTCTCTTATGTCTGGTTTATCTGTACCATATTTTGCCATTGCTTCTGTATATGGAATTTTTGGAAAAGGAATCTGCTGAATTTTTTTATGAGGATACAAAGTTTTTACAACTTCGATAATAGCTTTTTCGTTTACGGCCATAACATCCTCTTCTGTAGCAAAGCTCATTTCCAAATCCATCTGTGTAAATTCTGGTTGTCTATCACCTCTTGAATCTTCATCACGATAACATCTAGCAAACTGAAAATATCTCTCGAATCCAGCAGCCATCAAAATTTGTTTGTATTGTTGAGGAGATTGTGGAAGAGCATAGAAAGTACCTGGTTCTAATCTTGAAGGTACTATAAAATCTCTTGAACCTTCCGCTGTAGCAACAGTAAGACTCGGAGTTTCTACTTCACAGAAACCTTCTTTTTCTAAAATATTTCTTACAAGAAGCATTACTTTATTTCTGTTTCTGATATTTTTTTGCATTCTTGGTCTTCTCAAGTCTAAATATCTGTACTTGAGACGAGCATCTTCGCCTACATCCTTTCCATCTCCACGAACATCTATTGCAGGGGCTTCAGCTTCATTTAATACAGCCATAGAAAGAATTTCTATTTCTACTGTTCCGTTTGCTTCATCTTTGTTTATCATTCTTTCTGGTCTTGCATTAATTTTTCCTGTAACTTCAACAACCCATTCAGGGCGAACAGTGTTTGCTAGAGTATGAGCTTCTGCATGATTTGGTAAAGCTACCATCTGAATTTTTCCAGATATATCACGAAGATCAATAAATATTAATTTACCGTGGTCTCTTCTTACGTCTACCCATCCTTTTATAAGCACCTCCTCTCCAACTTTACTAGCCAATTCTTTTATATATGTTCTTTGCATGTTATTTTTTTATTAATTTATATTTTCTTTACTCTTTCTACCCACCAAATATCATCCTTATCTCCCTGCCACCATCTATCAGAATCTGTTCTTATTATCTTTTCTGCTAATTCTTGAGCTTCTTTTGTTTTTAATCTTTTAGTTGCTTGTTTTATCCACACCCCGGCTCTTTCATTACCTATATCTATTTGTTCTTTAAGAGAAAGTATTAATTCTAGATTATCTGCGTCCTTAGCAAGCTTAGATTCATAACTTTGTCTTGCTTCATACTCGTGTAATATTTTATTTATTTTATCACCAAATGGAAGTTCTGATGTTAGTTCTTTTATTGCCGTCGCCTCATCTCTTTTATTGTACTTCTGGTGAACATAATTTAAATCTGAAACTCTAGCTTCTGCTAGATCATGGAATAAACACATTTCTAAGATCTTAGCTGCATCAACTCCTTTGGCAATATTAGCTAAAGAAAATCCAATATAGCAAACTCTATTTATGTGTTCCGCCACACTCTGCTCACCACTACCAAGGAAAAAGAATCCGCTTCTTGGAGTTTTTGCTAGCATGCCAGCTTCAAACAAAAAATCCGTTATCTTACATTGTGTTTGTTTTTGTATTTTCTTTGCCATATTTTTTGTTTGATTAATTTATAAATTTGACTTTTTTTTATAACGATATATACTTGTTAGTACATGTTGCTCTCGCAAGAGAGTTCCGAGGAAGCCACCAGTAATGGTGGCTTCCGTTTTTTATACAAAGTCTTTAAATATATCTTTTATTTTGTTAAAAACTTCTGAATCTAAAACACCAATTTTTCTTATAAACCTTTTATCGCTCATCGCCCTAATTTGAGACAGATTTACAACATTCACTTCTTCATTTATATTGTTAAACTTAATTAAATATTTATCATCCTTATTTTTACTAGATATTGGAGCCACAAGGAAACCTACATTATTAAATACCTTTAAAACAACAACCGGCCTTTCAAAATTATTATTTTTACCATTTATCTCTGAACCAACATTTTGCCCCACATTAACCCACCATATTTCTTTTATTTTAGGATATACCTTTTTATCGGAAACATGAACCTTAATTTTTAATTTGGCCCATTCATCAAATATTTTTATTATTTCTTCATTTAATTTCATAGAAAAGTTTTTAGTATGTTCTTTTTTGGAACACACTCGTTTTTAAGTTATCCGGAATTTCCGGGTAACTGTCCTAAACTAAAAAAACACCCTTGCAAAAACCAAATTATCTTTGATTCTTGCAAGGGCGCTCATGCGCGGTACCACCTTACTTTTAACTCATTTAAGGGGTTCTAATTTGGACGAATCCATTTCTTCCCCAAGCTCCACCGTGTTTGCGGTTTCTTTGCTCTTATTTATATAATACAACCTGCACAAAAAAAAGCAACAAGCGTTAAATTACCTTATAAAATATAATGCTTTCTAAGCTTAAAAAAGTAATTTAATTTTACTTGACAAAAAATACATAAGGTGCTAGTATATTAATACAGATCAAGCGACGGTACGGCTCTGTTGCGGTGGTATAGACCCATCGCCTTGTGAACAGTACCCATTTCAAATGAGTTAAACCCTTGAGCAAGTAGATACTCAAAATGAAACAGGCACGATATGCACAATTGCTCTCGCGAAGTGGACCCCGGTCCCCTTCGCGATTTTTTATTTTATATATAACATTTCTTTTATTAAAAATAATGTTGTACAATTTAAAAATGCAAAACATTACAATATCAAGAGCAACTATTGATGACGCGGAAGGAATCCAGATCTTAACAGCCATTTCATCTAAAGGAATGTATGAATTATGTGGCTGGTCAGAAAAAGAAATACAAAATCATTTTAGTCCTGAAATAATTAAAAGCGGTACGAATAAGCTTAAAGAAAATATTGCTATTTTTAGTGATTCAGATATTTTATTTGTTGCAAAAGACAACAATAAAATTGTTGGATACTGCTACGCAGAAAAACAAAAAGACATAAATAGAATAGAAGCTGTATTTATTTTACCTGAGTTTCAAGGTATAGGTTTAGCTAAAAAACTCTATAATGAAGCATACAAATATCTAAATCAATTTAATAAAACATTCTTAGAAGTTTTTTCTTCAAACTCAAAAGCTATTGGTTTCTATGAAAAAATGGGTTTTGTAGATACTGGGAAAAAAGTTTACGATAAAAGATTCGTAAATTCAAAGGGTGAGATTTTACCAGCAACAGAAATGATGTTAGCAAGCAAAGAATAAATTAAAAAAA
>CAIPUJ010000050.1 GCA_903868205.1 uncultured bacterium
ACACCCCAACTTCTTGACAAATATTCTAGATATGCTACTATTATATTTCAAGCGGGCCAATATATAGCCCGCGAATAGGTCGGGCAAAATTTGCCCGAGGAAAGTAAAATGGCCACAAACAAACGAAAGCGCGCCAAATGAAAAACAAAAAAAGATGGTAGGTCGCTCCTCTACTAAATAGATGAGGAACGGCCAAAACCCCCGACACTATGCGCGGCAAGTGTATACCGGGGGTTTTATTTTGCCAATTTTTAAATCCTAGACTCAAAAAATTCTTCCACAGCTTGCGCCGTAAAAAATGCTGACCTATCTATAAAATTATTTCTTAATACAGGATTCTGCATAAAATCTTCATAAATATATGCGTACTCAACAAGAACACTTAGAGAATCTGCTGTATTGTAGCTACCGAGAGCTATAAGCTCTTGATCCTCGATTACACCACCCGCTTCTTCTTCCATCGTACTTACCTTTTGTATTTTTAATAATTCATTCTTTAAATCATTCGCTAAAACTTTACTAGAACTCGCGTTTGAATATTGCTTCTCTGGCACATAAATAGAGAAACCTTCATAATTTGGTTTGCCTTTATATTTTGGATTGTCATTGAAGTGCAGGTGTACAGCTATATCAACTTTTTTATCTGAAGCCCATTTATTTATTCCGTACAGAAACACCGCAGAATTTAGTGGAGCAGTAGAGTGTCCCATCTTCGCCTTTACCACACTAAATTTCTTACTATCAACGAGACTAAACATTTCATTCTTCATACTACTTACCCAAGACAAAATTCCATCTTTATTATTGTTTACATAATTTTCCAAATCAGGATTCCAACCCTTTGTATCTCTTGCTGTTATAATTTCAAACTTCTTATTTGCGCCCAGTATATTCTTAATTTTTTCTGACAATATCAAGTTTAAATCCCTTTCTTTCAACATACCATATTCGGAACCACCAAAATCTGGCTCGTGTCCTGGTACAAGTAATATTTTTATTTTATCTCCACCACTACCTTTATATTTTTCAACTAAATCTTTTACACTAATTCCCACAGAAAAGAAAGCTGCGGCTTGATTCTTTATCTCACCCCAATATGGTTTTATAAAATCTATTGAATTAAATATAAAAAGTGAAAATATAAAAATCAATAAACCAGAAATTAATACTTTATTTTTAATCATAAAAAAAGTATAACATAAATTAAAAGAGTTGAAATAATAATCAAAATAAGCTATATTTCTTCCTGAACAGTTCCCATGTTAAACAATCAACTCGGAGGTTACCGTGTCATTGCGTTGTGATCAGAAGAAAGAAATGGATAAGCTTGGAGAAGGTAAAACATTTGATTGTCCCACGTCTGGAAGGACCGCGACAAAGAAAAAAGGTACTTGCTCATGTGATTCATGTTCACGTAAACGTAAATAACTGAAACCAACAAACAAAGCGACCAGAGGTGGTCGCTTTTAAATTTTGCTGGGGGTCTGGGATTGTATCCGAATGGCTTTATTATAAATAAGAGTTTATCGTTTAGTATAAAATACATTTAAGCATTTTCTTCAATTGCTATTTAGTACTAGTTTCAGCACTAACTCTTTTGTAGATTGAATTTAACCTCCTTGTTACTACTGAAAGGCGATATCTAGTAAAACAAGAATATGTTAATAGTAGAAACATTGCAATTAGAAGATATTTTAATAAAAAAGATTTCGAAAGAAATAGAGCAATAGATGTTGATAGAAAGATAAATCCTAGATATGAGCGTGCAATAAGGAAACGTATTTCAGCATCATCAAACATGGATTTAATATATACAGTTTCTTTAAAATATTCTATTGCCTCTCGGTGTGATTTTATTAGTATTTCATCAGGGTCTAGTACGTAAGTGTCTTGGTTTATAAAATTTACTAATTTAGAAAAAGTTTTTTTAATTTTTTCTTTTTTTTCCTTTTTAAATACAAAGTAAGTAAAGCCTGTTAGAAAAAAGCCAAGCTCAGAACAAGCGTATGATATAAAATATGACAGTACGATTAACACGAATATTTTTAAAG
>CAIPUJ010000051.1 GCA_903868205.1 uncultured bacterium
CAAGTTTAATACTAAGATAGGGAAACATTTCTCCAAGCGAAACAATGACCTCATGAGCAATTTGTCTTATAGAAAAAAGATGAACATCTGGTAAGTCTTCCATTTCTTCACCATTATCAACTTTCCAACCAACAGAATTTTGACGAGTAAGTTTAGCATACCCCTCACTTAGTTTCTTTTCTTTATCAATATGCGCCCCGCCATCCTTATTTGCGACTTCTTTAATAATATCTCCCCTTGAAAACAAACTGTCTTTATCAGAAATAATTATTTTATTCCACCACAAATCAAAATTAATTTTTTTCATTTCAGCACAACGATTTAGCTTTGGAGCATAACTCCATCCATTATTATAACTAAGACTAACCAATGCGGTTAACGGAATTAAATTATCTGGGTCATAATCATTACCTGAATCCAAAAATAATATCTCTGATTTTTTACCTAAGTGGTTCAATAATGATGTTGATTTGTCTGTATCGTGCAATAAAAATCTAAGTTTGGTACTGATTTCCTTTGCTTCAAAGTTTTTCCCTTCATCAAAAAATTTGCATGAGTTTATTAGTGATTCATATTTTTCTTTTAGAACAACAACTAATTCATCATTTTTAATAATATAGTTCATATTTTTTATCTTAGCGACGCAATCTATGCGCCGCAAAGCTTGGCTGCGGGACCTGGACCGCTTCGCATCTCTTTTTGCTTTTCAATTCGTCGCCACTCTTTGAAAAGCAAAACGGTGATTTGCGACATGCTGTACTCAGCACGTAACCGCAAATCCCTTCGAGTCCAGGACGTAAACCAAATCATTGGTTTACTTCCCGCAGCACTCTGCTGCGCTTCGTGCTGCGGGACCTGGACTCGAACCAGAATTCCACCCTCCAGAGGGGCGTGTCCTACCATTAGACGATCCCGCAAAAATAGCAAATGCTACTAAAAGATATTAGCAGAAAAACAATCTAAAATAAAGGTAAAAAATCGAGGTGGAACCTTTTTTTAGATTTTAAGGTTACACCTCGATTTTTTACTCTCTGAGATATCTATGTGCTGCTAAGTAGCTAGCTACTGCACCAAGTGCAATCGCTAAGCCAAAGATTGCAAAGAATATCCAGACGAAGTTTGAGATATAGTAATCAAAAATATTAAATCCAGAGAAGTATAAAGAGTAAGAATTATTTATCCAAAAAGTCACAACGGCAAATGAAAGAATAATTATTATTGCAGAAATAATTCCACACAAAATACCACTTACTATAAATGGGCCTTTTATATATTTACTAGAAGCACCTACCAAACGCATAACAGCAATTTCATCCTTTGCCATAAAAATAGTAAGTCTGATTGTATTCAATGTAATTATGATTGAGATTAAAACGAAAATAATAGCTAGAGTAATTCCTAAAGCATTTGCTGATCCAACGATATTGGTAAATTTATCTATCACAACTTTATTCTGTGCATAGTTAACTTTATCTATAATACTAGTACCATTTTTTGATAGTAGAGTATTACCTTTCAAAAACTCCGCTATGCCTGCATATTGTGAAGGATCTTTAGCTTTAATATTCAAAGAAGCACCGAGTGGATTATCCCCTAGCTCATCAAGTGCTTGTAAAGTGAGTTCATCACCTTTATGTTTATCTTTGAAATCATTTAAAGCCTGGTCTCTTGAAACATAAGTAATTGAATCAACTTCTGGCAAAGCTTCTAAAGATTTTTGAACTGTGAGAATATTGCTTTCATCAGCATTTGTAACAAAATAAACATTAATATCTACCTTTTCTTTTATTTGATTTAAAGAATAATTGAAGAATCCACCAAGTAAAATCAGAGAACAAATAATAAAAAGAGTGATTGTCATTATAAGAATAGAAGAAAGGGTAACAAAACCATTTCTAAAGAAATTTTGAAAACCTGAAACTAAGACTCTTTTTGTATTTGTCCAAAACATATTTATTTACCCGAGAAAAATTTTTGCCAATAAAATTGTTTCTTCGATTTTTAACTTATTAATATACTAACACATTATAAAACATAACCAACCTAGAATACAACTAATTTTATTTAAGAAACATTGGCAAAAACTTTAACGGGTTCACCCAAACAAAATTTTTACCAACAAAAATTGTTTATCGTTAACCAACTCAAACTCATTATAACATAAGTAATACGGCAATATTATGTGATATATGAATAATATTTTTAACAAACATTGGCAAAAACTTTAACGGGTGAATTATAAGACGTATCTTCCTGTGGGATCGTCTCTTACTATTTTACCACTATCCATACTAATTACTCTTTTACCTAAAGAGTCTATAACTCCTTTATTGTGGGTTGTCAGAATCACTGTAGTACCCAGATCATTTATCTTCTTAAGTATCTGAATAATCTCATGAGTATTTATAGGATCAAGATTCCCTGTAGGTTCATCAGCAATAATAATGTCTGGCTGATTTACGATAGCTCTTGCAATAGCCACTCTTTGTTTTTCTCCGCCAGAAAGTTCCCTTGGGAAACTTAAGGCTTTTTTTGAAAGATTAACAAGCTCAAGGACGTGAGGAACATCTAATGCTATCTCATCATCATGTCTCCCTGCTACCTCCATAGCAAAAGCTACGTTTTCATAAACTGTTTTGTTTGGTAAAAGACGGAAATCTTGAAAAACAGTCCCAACTTTTCTTCTAAAGTGATGTATTTCGTGCTTTTTTAATTTGTGAACACTTATAGATTCAAAAAACACATCACCAGATGTTGGTTTTTCTTCTGCTAAGAGCATTTTTAGAAAGGTTGTTTTTCCAGCACCAGAATGTCCCACAATAGAGACGAATTCTTTTGGTTCGATTGTGACTGTAACCTCGTTTAGAGCCACTTCACCGTCTGGATAAACCTTTGTGATTTTATCAAAAACTATCATTACCAGAGTATTATATCATCCAAGAAGAATGGATACAAGAATTATCTCTCGGCTTCAATAAATTCATCTAATTCCCCGTTCAGCACTTTATCAATATTACTTGTTTCTACATCAGTACGATGATCCTTAATCATTTTGTAAGGGTGAAATACATATGAGCGTATTTGATTACCCCAATCTATAGAAGTGGTCTTACTTATAAAAAGTCCTTTTTCTTTTGCTGCTTTTTCTTCTTGTTCTCTTGTGTATAATTTACCTTTCAATATCTGAAGAGCTTTTTCTTTGTTTTGCGCCTGAGAACGCTCACTTGTAGTTCTCACGGAAATGCCTGTTGGAATATGAACAAGCCTCACAGCAGTCTCTCTTTTGTTTACATTTTGTCCTCCTGGACCTCCGGCTTTTGAAAGTTCCACTTTCAAATCGCTTTCCAATATATTTACAGCAGCATCTTTTTCTATTTTAGGAACAACTTCAACAAGAGAAAAAGATGTCTGTCTTAAATTCTTTGCATTAAAAGGAGAAAGTCTTACAAGTCTATGTACTCCAGACTCCCCTTTCAAATCTCCATATACATTTGTACCAGAAATTTCTAAAGTAATATTTCTATAACCTCCGTGATCATTTTCATTTTCATCTAGTATTTTATATGACCAACCTTTTTTCTCACAAAACTTTGAATACATTTCAAAAAGAATTCTAGAAAAATCTTCTGCGTCATCCCCTCCAGCACCAGAAAAAATAGTCATAATAGCATCACCTTTTTCATATTTACCAACACCAGAAATTTCTGCTTTTAATTCAGCAATTTGTTTGAGAGTATTTTGAGCTTTTATTTTATCAGCCCAAAAATCAGGAAGTAGCATTTCCTTTTCAAGTTCTTCTATTTTTTTAAGTTTATCTTCCATAAGTTTTATTAGTTGGAGCCATCTCCCAGGATCGAACTGGGGACCTGCGGTTTACGATACCGCCGCTCTACCAACTGAGCTAAGATGGCACTCTGGAGCCGTTGATCGGGATTGAACCGATGACCTCGTCATTACCAATGACGTGCTCTACCAACTGAGCTACAACGGCATGTAAAAATGTTTAACAACCAAAAAAGTCAAAACAAAATGATGTCTAAACATCTTTATGAATATTAAGCGATTTTGACTTTTTTTGCAAAGAAGTGCTATAGTCTAAAAGGAATAGAAACTTTAAATAAGGAGTGGCCAATGAGTATCAAATGTGAAAAGCATGATGTTAAACCATGCAAAGTCGGTAAACAAAATCTTACCGTAAAAGGGGTTGTATTTAAACCCTTCATGATTCAAGGTGAGTGCCCAAAATGCAGAGAAGAAGAATTGGTAGAATTTCTTCTAATGTTTGAGGAGCAAGATGTAATAGAGTTGGAAGAGGGCTCGCTCAAAATAAACTGGGGTAAGTATTGTGAACTTAATGAGGAAGATCGTCGTATTGCAGCATACTTTTTACTCGATGCTGACATCTTAACTCATGAATCGAAAGGTACTTTCCTAGTCGCTTATTCAGGTAAATCTGTAGACCAGGGGATACACACTGGTGCACCAGTTTATTTTAATAAGGAGGAACACGCCTTGGGTTTTAAAACAGCTCAATACCCAGGCGATGATAAAGCGGAAGTTATTCCTCAATAAACACAGAAGCCGTTCGTAACAACGAACGGCTTTTTCTATTCTACAGTAAGCGAGCGAAGGCACAAAAAGTCGAGTTGGAACCTTTCTCGGGATTTTAAGGTTCCGCCTCGACTTTTCTAACTTCCTCTTGTTCTTCCTTATACTTATACTAGATACTAATACTATTTAGCACTACCAACCTCTTTGATCCTTCTTTATAGTATAAAAATCCTTAATCCCTTTTAATATACCGATAACACTAATCACACTGTAAACCGGAATGTATAGAATAGAAAAAGGAAACACAAGCCATACCTTATACCATTCTTTTTTAGAATTTATATTCATAAGAGCATAAGGAAGTGAAAACAGTGGATACAAGAAATATAGTGATAGTGTTTTAAAGAAATGGAAACTATTACTCAATTGCATCATATGTAATGAATTAAAGAAAGAATAACCCTGGTCACGTATTGATTCAAAAACCTGATAAAGGTTATCTACATAAAGAATGTTTTTTATCATTAAAAAGACGAAAGAAAAAGTAAGTAGTGAATAAGTTAGGAAAAAGAAAATTACCATCGGGTTTTTGAAGAAAGTTTTATAATGAGCGAAGAAATTTTGTCCAAAACCAGCAGCCCATCTCATTTTCTGTTTATAATAAACCTTAAAAGAAGTTGGTACATAACTAGCTACAGAATAATGACTCTCTCTAACCTTCCAGCCATTCTCACCAAGCTTCAAAGCCAAATCCATGTCTTCAATAAGCATATTTAAAGAAAATCTACCGACGGATTCTAAAGCATTCTTCTTTATTAAAATACAACCACCCCACAAACTAATAGTTGATGTTAAATTGTAAGATGTTTGTATTAAGCCAAGCAAGCCATACTCAAGCTCCTGCATTCTAGCTAAGAAACCTTTATTTTTTGCCCTGTATCTACAAGTAGAGGCTGCCACCTTTGGATTCTCTAGTGAACTCAACATATCAAAAAGAGCCTTTTTAGACATAAGAGTATCTGAGTCTAAAAACAAAATAAAATCTCCTTTTGTGTGATCCACAGCCCTATTTAAAGATCTGACCTTACCAAGATTTTCTTCATTATTTAAAATAGTAAAATTGTATCTGTTTCTTATTTTCTCTAATTTTTCTAAAGTATCATCTGTGCTCTTGTCATTTACAACAATAACCTCGAACTTCTCTTTACCATAAGACTCGTAAACACTCACAATTGATTCTTCAATAGTATCACCATCATTATATGTAGGAATAACTACAGAAATAAATGGTTCTTTTGAAACTGGTTTCTTTCTTTTGAAATCAATGTAACTAAACAAAAGAGTAAAGAAAAAAGAAGCTATAAAAACTAGAAATATGATGGAATCAAAACCCATATTGTTAAATAAATTGTTATATAAAATAATCAGGAAAATAACACAGATCTGTATGGTTAATATTATAACACAATTTCAATCAGCATAAATATTAGAAAATATCGTTTTATAAATAGCAAAAAAGCCCCACATGGGGCTTTTTATTGCGCGGGCGATGGGTGCTGACCCCACGGCCTCTCCCGTGCACTAATCCCACTATTTTCATAGCGGCGTGGACTATATCTTTACCCTTCTCATTAGTTAACAAGTTAGGGTACTCCGGTATCTAGTCTCTACGGCGCCCCCTAGCGAATCTAGGGGTTCCCACGGTGTTCGCATATTTCTAAATGAAACTTAGCCTTCACCGTTATCCCAGAGAGTTTCAATTCGTCTCTCAACGAAAAGCTGCACGTCTACAGGGGAGTGCTCTACCGTTGAGCTACGCCCGCGTTTTTACAAATCTCTCAAAAACAGCCACTTTCCTTCTCAGGAACAGACCATCTTTTTCAAGATCTATACTATTATACATATATTTGAATAATTTCAAAGTGTTTTTTGTACTAAATGAGAGACGACAATAATTAGCTTTGTTTTTAATAATTGAACCACCTGATAAACCAACCTCATTTAATTTTTCTCTTAAATCAGTTAAAAAGTCGACAGAACATGAAGTAAAAGCAGTAAAAATTACCAAATCTGGTCTTTGTCTATTTTTATGAAGAAATCCAACCCAAACATTACCGTCACCATCAAAATATCCGCGAACAAAATCTGGAAAATATTTCTTGGGAACTTTTGGTAATGATAGATTCTTGGTCTTGTTTGCTTTTAAACCTAATTTATTTAAATCCTCACACATCTCAAAACTTCCAACCTGCAATCTATATAAATCTTTATTATTCCCAAGGCCTTTTCTAAAACCTATTTTATGTTCAGCCCCAACACAATCTCTTATTTTATAAATTAAATCTTTATCTGTTATTTGAATACTCCAAAAACTAGCACCACGTTTATTCACAGTGATGTACCCATCCGCCGAGAAGAACCCTAAAATATAAGCCATCTCAGGTGTCCATTTTTTAAAAAAATCCTTATTTACCTTTTTATATATTGGCACTTTACAATTATATCAAGTGACAGGATATTATACTAGACATTGTAAACAACTCAAAAACTATGTGTGCTTTTATTAATCTGTGTCGACGGGTGGAATCGAACCACCGACCTTAGCTTTATGAGTGCTACGCTCTAACCGTCTGAGCTACGTCGACATATAAACAAAGACAATATAGCATTTTTTGATGAAAAAACAAATTAAAAGACGGATTTTGCTTCGCAAAATCCGTCTTTTAAAAATGTTGCGGGGTTTGGATTTGAACCAAAATCTCAAGGTTATGAGCCTTGCGAATTACCGTTACTCTACCCCGCTATACTAGAGATAGTATATTACCAGATAAAAAATACAAAATCAAGCCGAACTAAATAATCTCAAATTCATCAAAAACTGTATGGTACAAAGAAATAACTCTTTTCGCCTCCCTTTCTGTAATCAAGAAATCTGAACCTTCGTGAGCAATAGCATTTCTTATTTTATGTCCTTCCCAAGCCTCATCTATAGAAGTAAAATCACTTTTTTCTACAGCCTTTAATTTTTCACCGACACTATCCCCTGGTAAAGCCATACTTTCTAAAAGTTCTGCGAGTATTATATCTGCTTCAAGAATCGCCAATTTCCAATCTGATTGGTTTAAAGAATTGATATGACTCTGAACAAGTTGCCACTTTGGATTTACCATTTCTTTTTCGTCAGCATGAGAATTGCTTTCTCCACCAACTGGCATTATTTTATCCATTATTTTCTTTCTTATTGCTACAAATTTATTTATATAGATAATAGCAATAATCAAAAAAGCGATAGTAAGAAAAATAGAGAAAACCGCATACCTAGCAAAAAAATTTACCAAATAATAAGGTATGCTATGTAGAAAACCAGAAAAACCTACGCTAAACTGAGCGGCAGAACTAACAGAACCATTTACTCCACCAGTAAAAAGTTCGTACAATGTACGAAGTATCCAAAAAGGGTCTAATGAATGTAAAGCATCTACCTGATCCATGATGAGTATTATAACACTCAGTAAATAAAAACAGAAGTAAAAAAACCGAGGACTCACCTTTCCCCGTCGAAGACTCCTCTTCAAGGAGAGACCTCTGTTTTTAAAAGACGAAACTATTGTCCTAGTAAATTTTTTGAAATAGCAAACAAAGTTTCTTCTCCACCGTGTTTTGCAATAAACTGAATTCCAAGAGGAAGTTTTTTATCACCTATTTCTTTAAAGCCAAATGGTATAGATATAGCAGGAACACCAGCTAAGTTTATTGGAACAGTAAATATATCTTCAAGATACATTTTTAATGGGTCACCGGACTTCTCTCCTATTTTAAATGCTGGGCCAGGAGTTGTTGGAGTAATAATCACATCTACTTTTTCAAAGGCCTTTCTATAATCATTTGTGATGAGCTCACGTACAATATTTGCTTTGTTGTAATAAGCATCATAATATCCAGAAGAAAGTACATATGTACCAAGAATAATTCTCCTTTTTACTTCCCTACCCAAACCAACCTGCCTTGAAAGAAAATAATCTTCTATACCATCTTTTCCAGAAAGTCTCTCGCCAAACCTCATACCATCAAATCTAGCCATATTTGAAGAAACTTCTGCGGGAACGATTACATAATAAACAGCAAGAGAATATTTTAAATTAGGTAATTCTATATCAATAATTTCATGCCCCAAATTCTTTAGCTTTTCTAAAGATTCTTCAAAACTTTTTGAAACACTTTCATCTATTCCTCCAATATTAAGGAAATCTCTTGGCACACCAATCTTCATTTTCTTACTCCCTATAACTTCAGAAGTTTTATTTGGAATAGTAGTACTGTCCATTGTGTCCTGTCCTTTTATTGTGTTAAAAAGAATTTCTACATCTTCAACTGTTTTTCCAAATGGACCAATTTGATCAAGTGAAGATCCCATAGCCATTACACCATGTCTTGAAACAGCACCATAAGTTGGTTTTAATCCCACAAGTCCACAAAAGCTGGCTGGCTGGCGAATGGAACCCCCTGTATCTGAGCCAAGAGCAACCAGTGCCTCGTCTGAGGCCACAGAAGCCGCTGCACCACCAGAAGAACCTCCAGGTACTCTTTCTATATCATATGGATTTTTTGTTGGTCCATAGGCAGAATTCTCAGTTGAACCTCCCATAGCAAACTCATCCATATTTGTACGGCCCATAAATACAACTCCCTCTTTCTTAAGTTTTTCTATTACGGTTGCATCATAAGTCGCTGTATAATTTTCTAAAATCTTCGAAGCAGAAGAAGCAACTCTTCCCTTTATTAAAATATTATCTTTTATAGAAATAGGAATACCAGTAAGTACAGTGGCTTTGCCAGATTTAATTATTTCATCTGCTTTCTTCGCCTGTTCTAATACATCAGAATAAACTTCAAGATATGCGTGGATATCTCCATCTGTCTTTTTTATTTGTTCCAAATATGCACTAGATAATTCCAGAGATGTGTAATCACCTTTTAACAAGGCTTCGTGTGCTTTTTTAATTGTAAGATTTTTAAGATCAATCATAAAATTACAAAATTTTCTTTACCTTCAAATAATTATCTTGTGATTCTGGCATATCAGCGACCAACACTTCTGTATTACTTGCAGTTTCATTTGGTAAAGAATCCTCTCTTGTCACATTTCTAAGTTCCCCCGCTTTTTTAGTTTCTCCAACAGAAGATACGACTTCCTTAAGCTGAGCCACATAACCTAAGATAGGGTCTACTTCCTTAAGTAGACTTTCTTTCTCCTCTATAGTCAGCTCAATTCTAGCTAATTTAGCAAGTTTTTCTATATCTTTAATTTCTAACATAGGGTAAATATAGCATATTAAGACAGAATTTAGAATATATAAAATAGCGCAGTAAAGCTGCGCTATTTTATATATTAAACTCTTAAATAACCTAAATTTCTCTGGAACCACCTACACCCTGAATTACATTTACAGAGGCCGAACAGGTAGCGGTATAAATAGTTCTGCTATCAGTATCAACCCACTCAGAATTTGCACTAATATTTTTTAAACCTACAGTTGTATATATCTTTTCTAACACAGGCCCAACCTTTGTTACGGTGTTAGAAATATTTGTATCACTCCATTTAGTATCAGCATTACTTGGTATAGCAGTATTTCCTACCATCTCCCATTGCATTGGCTTATTTATATAAATAAGGCTTGAAGAGCTCTGTGTTGGAACGCATGTTGCTGACACATTGTCTGTAGTATATCCATCGCACGGTTCTTGACGATTTTCTTCTTCATTTGTTGCATTAGGACAATCAACTTTATTAATTGTTCTTTTTTTATACCCAGTAGTATCATCACATACTCCAAAATCATATGAGTAAACATCAACACAGCATCTAGGAGTTACGACAGGAGCTGTATTTGTTGCATTAGTACAAACTGTTGTTGTTGCATAATACCCTTTCTGAGAATTGTTTACTTCATCACATTCTTCCCAAGTAGGCTCATCATCATATACATTTAGGGTACAACCTGAAGAAGAAGGTGGTGTTATTTTTTTAGGTATTACTACATCTGCTGATAAAACATTGAATTCCCAATAAGCAGTAAAACCTTCAAAAGGAATGCTGTCTCTAAAACCTTCAGTGAGTGTTTCTCTATATAATCTTAAAGGTACTGGGTAGCTATAACCTAAGATAACTTGTGATGGATTAATTTTTACTTTCACAATAGCCTTACCAGGACCAACCGCCTTACAAGTACCAGATGAACAATTTATAACTGAATTGTCTGAACGAAAAGCATCATCATAATAATATATGGAAGGAATACCTCCTAAATATGGATAATATAATTTACCAGACACTGCCCCACCAAACTGTGGTAAGTCTGCCTGTTTTCTATAACCATATCTAGTATCACTTGGATTTGGATCCGTAGCTTTATAAGTTGCACTAATTAGACCATCATCACCATATGCACCACCTATACAATCTGTTGCTGATCCTCCCTTAAATGAACCGAGACATCTGCCCTTTCTTTTAACTGTTTCAGTAAAAGGAACCCATTTTGCAGCCTCCATTCTTGAAGTAAAAGAAACGTTACCATTTTTTGTCCCAACCGGATATGTCATTTTCTCTCCGAGATATGGTGTATCACTATAACCACCAGTACCATTAAATGTACCCACAGCCGAATGTGTAAAACCAAATTCATCTCCAACATTTATAACTGCTGAATCAGCTGTTGTATTTATAGTGTAATTATATTGAACGTTAGCATCTTTAAGAATTTTATTATACGCTCCACCAATATATCCTATAGAAAAAGGTTTAACTACAGTTCCACTCTGCGACTTCTGAAAATTACCAACAGTCGACTGCGCCCTCACCGGTCTAGCCTGCATAAACAAAACAATAAGTGTTCCAGCCAAAGAAATAATTACAAGAGAAATAACTAAACAAAGATTTTTGTTTCTACGTATTGGTCTAATAGCGAATAATAGGAAACCAAAGATTATGAGGCCAGCAAGTACAGCTACAATAATAGGGTTAATCGGCTCAGCCTTTATTTCTGGTTTTTTGATAAGAGAGATATCATAAATAATTTCTTGTGTATCTAATAAATTATTTTGTTCATCATAAATCTTCTGTTCGAGTTTTACATAGTCTAATTTAGAATTGGCAATGAATTCTGTTTTTTCTGCTGAAATAGAAGATGGAATAATACCAGCATATTCTACTCTAGATATTTCATTACCAATCTTGTCCTTTGCTATAAGAACGGTGGTTCCAGAAGCAGAAATATTTGATGTATTATGGAAACAAGAATACAAAGTGGTTGTGGCACCTTTTTGTATAGGGAAACCATCTAAACCAAAATAATTTATTCTTGGTCTAGCAGATTCTGAAGTAATTCTCATGTTTACAATGGATTTGGTGCCATTTTCATTCCTAGCTACTATTTGTAAATAATATACACTTAATTCTACTTTCGGTATTTCATATGTAATAGTTTTGCTTTCCCCTGCTTTAATAGTAAGACTTTCCTTTTTCGTAGAAATTAAATCTTTCGAATCCAAACTATCCCAGAAATATAGATTATAAGTAATGTCTGTTTTTATATCTTGCTTTAATGTATTTTGGATTACTTGTGATACAACAGCTTTACCATCTGGAGAAATAAGAGGCCATTCACCAATATGGTTATATTTCGTACCATTTACTTTTGTAGAGCTTTTTACAAATGACACATTACCTATCTTCGTAGAAGCAACTGAGAAATCAGCAAAACCGACAATGATCTCATTGGTAAAAGGAAGACCACCGAGATTCAGCTTTTTGTTTACAGAAAAGAAATAGTTCGCTGTATATTCACCAGACTTTAGATTTTCTGGTATTTTCCAAGAAAAAGATACTGGTAGAGAAGAAGACGAGTCGACAGATATAGGACCTAGAGCGATAAATTCATCTACAATATTATGACCTTCATTGATATATGAAGGATTCTTTTCTGCAATTCTTACATATACATATCCATTGAATACTGGGTACTTATTTTCATTCTCAATCTTTCCGTTAAAATCAATGTCTTCTCCTGGAGCAAAAGAACTCTTGCTGGGACCGACGTTTACTTGGACACTTTGGAATTTGTAATAGTCGAAACAATCTACTCCAACTTCTGTTGTTTCTAAAAAGATGTCTTCAATATCATCAGACGGCTCGACAGCATATGTCTGAGTACCCAAAAA
>CAIPUJ010000052.1 GCA_903868205.1 uncultured bacterium
ACCATGATAAATCTATTTTATTATTATTATTCATTATATAAAATCCATTGCTATCTATTCCAATTGTGCTATAATTTGATGAATCAGACTGTATTCTTAATTCACTTACAGTTATTGGTGCTAATTTATTAAAACTGTCAGAAATTACTAAACTATTATTTACACTATCTGAACTAATTACTAAATCAGACAAATGCAAACTATTTCCAGATAAATATAATTTTGGTACTCTTGCAAAAAGTTTCTATGATTCTTCGGAGTTATTAGAAGTTTTTTCGAAATAAAAAACGCTTGAAATAATCCAAGCGCTTTTTATTTTTTATTTATTAATAACTAAATCATTTTAAAATTACAGGGCTTTTCTATCTTTTTGATATTCTTCTAATTCCTTATAGTCATTCCAAACCGAAATAACCATTTTTGCTATATCTTGTTTAAGGGTATTATACTCTTCCAGACCTAGGTGGTCTTTTGGTAACTTATTAATATTAGGTAATAATTGTCCATTGCTTCCACGAAACTTTTTCTCCATATCAATCAATTTTCCCATGGCAGTAAAAATTGGAATATATTTTTGTCGTTCGTAGGTTGGATAATATGACTGAAACTTTCCAATCACTAAACGAAGTGACCCATCTAAATAATCTGCGCCTAAGGATTCTAAATCAGCTATACCCAAAGATTCTAACTCGGCTAAAAAGTCAACGTTAGATCTTTCTGACTTCACTTCTGTTGATTCTGGAGCGGTGGTACTATCTTGATTTATTGATTGTTGTTCAAAAGTCATATTTTTATAATTTGTTTATTAATAGGTTAATTATAAAGGTAATTAATTAAAATACAAGAAATATTGTGCGACACACTAGAAGTGTTATAATTAAAATCTAATGACACTTCACGAACTCAAACAACAATTCCTCGAATATATTGAAATAGAGAAAGGACGATCTGTAAAAACAGTTGAGACCTACGATCGTTATCTTACTCTTTTTATAAATCAATCTAAAATTACAGACGCAAAAGATATTACTAATGAAAAAGTAAGGGATTTCCGTATTTGGTTGAACCGCAGACCGGGAGCAAAAGCATATCACCTAATGGGAGAACAAGTTTCTGAAGGTGGCACAATGACAAAGAAAACTCAGAACTACTACCTAATAGCCCTCAGGACTTTTCTTAAGTTCCTCACAAAAAGAGGTGTCACTTCCCTACCATCCGACAATATTGAACTCGCAAAGGTTGGCGAAAGATCAATAGATGTTATTTCAACCAATGAATTAAGACGTTTGATGGAATCTCCAGATAAAGAAAAAAATCTGGAGAGAAGAGCTAGAGATAAGGCTATTTTAGAATTATTATTCTCTACCGGTCTTCGTGTTTCTGAGCTTTGTTCACTTACAAATGATCTAGATTTACAAATGGATGAATTTTCCATTCGTGGAAAAGGAAATAAAGTTCGAGTGGTATTTCTTTCTGACGAAGCCAAAAAAGCAATAAAAGATTACCTCTCACTAAGAAAAGACATGTCTAACGCTCTATTTGTACCAGTTACAGAAAATGACAAAGAGACCGACCGAGGTGGCACCTTGAATCCCAAAAAAGGTTCCTCCTCGGTCTCCTTAAAAGAAATTCCGAGGGGGCTTGACCGTAGATCAATAGAAAGAATAGTGAAGAAATACGCAACAATAGCCGGTATTACAAAAAAGGTTACTCCGCACGTAATAAGACACTGTTTTGCAACAGATTTACTTTCCAATGGTGCGGATATTCGATCTGTACAAGCGATGCTAGGACACTCAAATATAGCAACGACTCAAATATATACTCACGTGACAGACAAACACCTTAGAGATATCCACAAGAAGTTTCATAGGAAAAGTACAGAGTAAAAATAAAAAAAACGGGGTCAAATGACCCCGTTTGGCGTTACTCCACCTTTGCTGTATATCCCATAATCACGCATTGCTCGACGAACCCATCCTTACCGCCGCACTCCTCAATCGCATAGTTCATATCTTCGCCCGTCTCAGCTTTATATGCTGTACCCATAGCCCAAAGATAAAGAATTTCTCTAACAGCTTCGATACTCCTGAGACTCCCTGTGTAACATAAAAAATGAGCATTAGAATGCCTGCCTCCTCTTTTCTTTTTGCTAAGATGCAGGTGCATATCTGGAACCTTTATACCCTCGTGTTTTCCACCCTTCTGCCACATAAGTTCGAAATACGGAAACGTAGGTATAACCTTGGGTTCATTTTCCAAATAAAAAGCGGAGTCTATAAGAAGCTCATTTTCGTTTTCAGCCTTTATGGCCAAAAACTTAAAAATAAACGTCTTATGTAGCGGTGTTATGACTATCGCCTCTAACGGTACACAACTATTTTTGTTGAACATCTTTACTCCTTTCATTAGTAAAATCTAATCCAAAAGTACCACGACTAAACAAAAAAGTCAAAGAAAAAGGCGGGTTTTGCCTCTGCAAAACCCGCCTTTTTCCATTTAATAATTATTCCTCTTTCTTCTCCTCAACCTTTTCCTCTTTAACTTTTTTAGTCTTCATTCTTGGTCTTCTTTCCATAAAATAATATACGATTGCACCGATGATGTTAGTAAATATAATTACTAATACCCAGATAAGTTTCATATCCTTATGTGAATGCTTAATGGCATCAATCAACATAAGCAACCAAAAAACAAAAGCTATGATTGAAAGAATTCCTCCGATGATCGGGATAAGCAGAAGTACAGCTAGTGGCCCTGCAATTTGCTCAAAATTATTATAAGCATAATTACAACCCCCTGTTGTTTTGTTAAAATTATTAAATCCATCCATCATTCTTGGCCCATATGTTTGTGCAAATGAAACTACAGGCAAAAACATAAATCCCAACAAAATTCCAATCTTTTTCATAAAATTATTTAGTTAAAAAATTAGTAAACGACTTCTATTTTCTATCTTCATATTATATCACAATATGATAGTATTATAATCATGAAAATCATCTCTTGGAATGTAAATGGATTACGAGCTTTCCATAAGAAAGGTGCTTTTGATAGTATTTTTGAGCTAGATCCTGATATCTTTTGCCTTCAAGAAACAAAAGCTCATCCAGACCAACTACCAGAAGAAGTCCGCTCCCCCGCTGGATATTATTCCTTTTTTGATCATTCTAAAGGAAGAAAAGGATATTCTGGAGTGGCTATTTATGTAAAAAAAGATCTAGTAAAAACAATTCCACATTGTGAATATGGGCTAGGCACACCAAAACTAGACCAGGAGGGACGTTTCTTGGCTGTACATTTGGGTATTATAAAACCAGATCTCTCCTCCCCAAGGCCGGACCTTGGATCGGAAAAAAGGTCCGGCCTTGTAGACTTGGTTCTGATTAACACATATTTCCCAAATGGTGGAGAAGACCCAGCAAGATTA
>CAIPUJ010000053.1 GCA_903868205.1 uncultured bacterium
GATACTTATACAATTTGCATATGGTAACCTTTTTACCACATATATTGTTTTTTATTTTAGAAGTGCAGTTTTATCTTTCGCTTGGCCTTTTCTACTTTTAATTTTTGTTTTACTTATTGGTAATGAAATTTGGAAAAAACATTATCACATCCTCACATTACAATTAACAACTCTTTTTCTTGCTGTATATATGTTTGTGATATTTGGATTGCCAGTTCTTTTAAAACGTATTGGAGACGATGTTTTTATATGGAGTGGAATTTATAGTTTACTTTTTATATTTATTTTTTCATTAGTACTTATCGGATTTACAAAAGAAAAATTTGCTAAAAGTAAAAAAGGATTGATATTTAGTATTTTGGGTACGTATCTCATAATGAACGGAATGTATTTTTTGAATATTATTCCGCCAATTCCATTATCATTAAAAACAGCAGGCGTATATCACGAATTTTCTAAAAATTCAGCTGGAAATTATGTAGGATATGAAGAAAAAGTAGATTGGAAAAACTTTTTTGTAGAGTATCCAATTTTCCATAGATTAAATAATGAGCCAGTATATGTGTTTGGTGCAGTTTTTTCTCCAGCAAAATTAAACACAAAGATATATCACAAATGGCAGTATTTTGATGTTACAGATAAAAAATGGAAAGATTCAATGACTCTAGAAATATCCATTGTTGGTGGAAGGGAAGGTGGATATAGGATTTATTCTTCCAAGGAAGCCGTATTTCCAGGTCTTTGGAGGGTTGATGTTCTTAATATAAATAAACAGATTATTGGGAGATTGAAATTTAGTATTGAAGATACAAAAACAAAGTCTGAAATGGTTCAGGTTAAGATTTAGTGACTTGCCCATTAAAATTTTTGCCAATGTTTTTATAAAAATTGTAACAATTGGATACTTTTTGTTTTTAATTTCATGATATAATATATACTAATCAGGAAGTTTTAAAACAATTTTTGTTGGCAAAAACTTTCTTGGGTAAATATATGAAATTGAAAATTGTTATAGCAGTAGTTATTGTCATCTTTGCTTTATTGAGCTTAGCTATTTCTTCTGTAATTAATTCTCCTCAAAAAATTACCGCTTGTACCGAAGAGGCGAAGATGTGTCCAGATGGTAGCGCAGTTGGTAGAAGTGGTCCAAATTGTGAATTTGCTGAGTGCCCTAAAGCTGTAACTCAAACAACAGTAATCCCTAATAACCCAATACAAAATACAAATGTTGTAATTCCTAAT
Organism: uncultured bacterium; assembly: GCA_903868205.1. Classification (GTDB taxonomy): domain Bacteria; phylum Patescibacteriota; class Minisyncoccia; order Phycocordibacterales; family GWA1-40-21; genus Bog-1340. Next base: position 1,243 of record CAIPUJ010000053.1, read on the forward strand.
ATTGCTAATACCACTAAATTAAATAAAAAAATAATAATCGGAGGGGTCTCCATTACTCCGATAGAATTAGTTTCTGATAGTAGATGTGCTGTTGATGTACAGTGTGTGTGGGCTGGCACAGTGGAGATTCGTGTAAAATTAGAGAACGGATCAAACATACAAGAATCACGATTAACATTGGGTAGCTCGGTAAAGTTTTTAAATACAAATATAGAGTTTAAGAACGTATTGCCACCTCCATATTCTAAAGTTTCTATTAAGTCAGGTGATTATTATTTTGAATTTGCGATAACTTCGGCACAGCCAACAAAGGTTGATAATACTCAAAAACCGATATTTTAAATATGAAAAAAATCATTGTTAATGATTTGATGCAGAAAAATTATGAGTATGAAGTCACTGTTCCTATAGGTAAAAAATTTGATAAAGATTTTAAACCAGAACTAACACCCAAAGAAATGCTTGAGCTCGGTTGTTTTGGTGGAAAGTACATGACAGATTGTAAAAAAGAATTTCCAAAGGATTGGTTTACTAATGCGAAGCTTTGTCATGAAAAACATGATGCTAAGTTAAATTATTTTGGTGTAAACGCTAGCCAACCACTTTTTGTTTGGAGAGAAAAAGGATGGATCAATGAAGAACACGATCCAAGAGGCTGGTTTCAGTGGTATTGTAGGTATTATATGGGCAGGAGATTACCAGAAGAAGATCACAGACAGATTATGAGGTGGAAAAATATGCGTCGCCATATAGCCCAAATCCGTAAGAATTGTAGAGCCCATGACATATATTGTAGGCCTAAACAAAGACAGTCTCTATTGCACTGGGCATATGATAGTAGAAAAATGTGATATAGCCCACCCATTAAAGCTTTTTTGACTTTTGTCATTCCCGTGAAGACGGGAATCCAGTTTATAAGAAATTAAAGATGGATCCCCGTATTCGCGAGGATGACAGACAGAAAATAAAGAATACTTCGTGTTGTTTTATATCAACAATATTTTGTGATATAATATAAGTATGAAAAGAAAAATAATCATAATATTAATATTTGTAATTGTTATTTTGTTAGTTGCTTTTGTTGTATACAAAGAAAAAATAGGAGATGCAACAATGAAGCTTTATTATGGTGATCCATTAAGTGCAACCTATACTATTGATGATGCAGAGTATCTTTTGAAAGACGGTAAGTCAGAGATGGAAGCTGCACCAGGTTCTGCAGAGAAAATCACTACTGAAATATTTGGTGAGCCGGTCTCCGGAGATTTAAATGGAGATGGTATTGGTGATTACTCAATGTTTCTTGTTCAAAGAACTGGAGGTACAGGATCTTTTTATTTTGTAGTTTCTGCAATATCTAGAAAAGATGGAAAAGTGGCCGGTACGAATGCGGTGTACTTAGGTGATAGAATTGCACCACAAAATATTCAAGTAAAAGATGGAGAAATAATTGCCAATTATGCTGATAGAAATGAGGGCGAGAGAATGAACGTTAAGCCGTCTCTTGGTGTATCAAAATACATAAAATTAGTAGATGGTGTCCTTAAAGATATAAATGAAAAGGCGGATGAGAGTTTGGGTGATACAAGTGACAATCCAATGGTGAATTGTGACAAAATGAGCGGTATTTGGTATGGAGAAGAGGGAATTTGTGAGGTAAATCAGCTTTCTAGGGAAGAGTGTACTAATCAAGGAGGTGTATTTAATGAATGTGCTTCTGCTTGTAGACATAATCCAAAAGCTGAAATATGTACAATGCAATGTGTTCTGACCTGTACTTTTAAATAGCCTGTGGATAAGTGATAGTTTGACATTTATAGCCCGATAGATTAGTATATACAAAGCTTTTATCGAATGTGTTGCGACTGGGAAAGCGCCAGTGTAAGTAAGAAAAAAATATCTTGCTTAAAAAAATAAGATAAAAAAAATACAAAATTTAAAAAACCTTAAGAGAAAGGGTCTTTTTGTTTTGTATATTTAAAATTGTCTTCTTTTTCTAAGTAAGTTGTTTAGTTAATTATTAGCTTTATTAGTTTATTTTTTAATAACAACAAAAATGAAAAAAGCCGCAAACATTTTGATAGACGGAGTTACAGGAGGAAAGCTTGAAAAGAAATATTTCAGCAAATTCAAAGAACCTCTAATAAAGACTCCCAACCTTGTCTGCCACCAAATGAAATCATATGAATGGTTTCTCAAAGATGGTCTTGCAGAAGTTTTCAAGGAGTTTTCTCCTATAAAAGACTATGCTGATAAGAAATTTGAATTATCTTTCACAGACTTTGAAGTCTTGGCTCCTAAGAATGATGAAAATAGTGCAAAAGAGAAAAAGATTTCTTATGATGCTCAGCTTAAAGCAAAAGTTAAACTAAAAAACAAAACTCTCGGTACTGTAAAAGAACAGGAAGTATTTCTTTCTGATTTACCTTTGATGACAGATCACGGTACCTTTATAATAAACGGTATTGAAAGAGTCATTGTTCCTCAGCTCGCTCGTTCTTATGGTGTATTCTTCACTCTTAACGATGCAAAAGGCAAAAATTTCTTTGGTGCAAAGATCATTCCAGCAAGAGGTGCATGGATAGAAATAGAATCAGAATCAGACGGTGCTATATATGTCAAAATAGACAAGAAAAGAAAATTTGCGATTTCTTCTCTTTTGAGAGTTCTAGATGTAAAGACAGATAAGGATATTCTAGACCTATTTAAGGGTGATGAGGTTAATACAAAGGTAATGGAACTTACACTTGCGAAAGATCATGCGAAAACTCAGGATGATTCTTTCCTAGAAATCTACAAAAAACTTAGAGATGGAGATCTTGCTTCTATAGAGAATGCAAAAGAGTTTATAAAATCTATTTTCTCAAAAGAGAGATACGATATTTCAGGAGTTGGAAGATTTAAATTCAACAAGAGATTTAGCTTATCTATGGATGAGAAAGTTTTAGAAAACAAAACTATTACAGCAGAAGATGTTGTTTGTATAATCAAAAACATTGTTGCATTAAACAATGATCCAGAAGCTGTAGAAGATGATATTGATCACTTGGGCTCAAGAAGAGTTCGTTTTGTCGGTGAACTTATACAAGCTAAGGTAAGAGTTGGTATGGCTCAGATGAAGAGAAATGTTCAAGACAGAATGTCTACAATAGATCCAGACATTACAACTCCAGTACAATTCATTTCTGCTAGACCTTTGCAAGCTAGAATAAAAGAATTCTTCACAACAAACCAATTGTCTCAGTTCATGCAACAGACAAACATTCTTGAAGAAATTGAACACTTGAGAACTTTGTCAGCACTTGGACCCGGAGGTCTTACAAGAGAAAGAGCTGGATTTGAAGTTAGAGACGTTCACCCTTCTCACTATGGAAGAGTTTGTCCTATTCACACACCAGAAGGTCAAAACATTGGTCTTATTTTAAGACTTTCAAATTACGCTAGAGTAAATGAATTTGGAATGATTGAAACTCCTTATGCGAAAGTTGTAAAAGGTGTTGTTACTGCCGAAGTAAAATATTTCAACGCTTTAGAAGAAGAAGGATTTAGAGTTGCTCACGGTGCTACTCACTATGATGAAAACGGAAAGATTACAGATAAAGAAGTTGAAGTTCGTGTAAACGGCGTACCGACTCTCGTTAAAAGAGAAGATGTGGATCTTATCGATGTATCTGCAAACCAGGCTTTCTCTATAGCTCCATCTATGATTCCATTCTTGAATCATGACGATGCAAACAGAGCTTTGATGGGATCTAACATGCAAAAACAAGCTGTGCCTTGTATTATTCCAGAAGCTCCACTTGTAGCTACAGGTATTGAAGCAGAAGCTGCAAGATATACAGGAAGAGTAATCTTTGCTGAAGAAGAGGGTGTTGTTTCAAAAGTAGACTCATCAAAAATAGTTGTTAAAGGTGCAAAGACTGGTAAAGATAAAGAATATAAACTTGTTGCATATTCAAGAACAAACGGTTTTACCCCTTTCCACCAAAGACCATCAGTAGATTTAGGACAGAAAGTTAAGAAGGGTGATTTACTCGCTGATACATCTTCATCTGTAAATGGTGAAATGGCTATCGGTCAAAACGCTCTCGTTGCTTTCATGACTTGGAGCGGTGCAAACTACGAAGACGCTATTGTTATTTCAGAAAGACTTGTAAAAAATAGCAAATTCTCATCAATTCACATTGAAGAATTCATCGTAAATGTTCGTGATACAAAACTTGGACCGGAGGTCACAACACATGATATTCCAAACGTTGGTGAAGCTAAATTAAAAAACTTAGACGAAGACGGTATCGTAAGAGTTGGAGCAGAAGTTATGACAGGAGATATTCTTGTTGGTAAAATTACTCCAAAAGGTGAGACTCAACTTACACCAGAAGAAAGACTTCTTAGATCTATTTTTGGTGAAAAAGCTCGTGACGTAAAAGATACTTCAAAGAGGCTTGAAAGTGGAAAGAGAGGAAGAATTATTTCTGTAAAAGTTTTCTCAAGAGAAAATGGAGACAAGTTAGAATCTGGAATTATAAAGAGAATTCACATTGAAATCGCACAACTTAGAAATGTTTCTGTTGGAGACAAACTTGCCGGAAGACACGGAAACAAAGGTGTTATCTCAAGAATATTGCCAGTAGAAGATATGCCTTATATGGAAGACGGTACACCGGTAGATATTATTCTTACACCACTTGGTGTTCCTTCACGTATGAACCTTGGACAGATTCTCGAAGTCCACTTGGGTATGGCTGCGAATACTTTGAATTATCAAGCTGTTGTTCCACCATTTATGGGTGCTACAGACAAAGAAATAAAAGAAGAACTTGTAAAGGCTGGATACAATGCAGACGGTAAAATGAAATTGTTTGACGGAAGAAACGGTCAAGCTTTTGAACAAAATATTTCTGTGGGTTACATGTATATCTTGAAACTGCACCATGAAGTTGAAGACAAGATACACATGAGATCTATTGGTCCTTACTCAATGATTACTCAACAGCCTTTGGGAGGTAGAGCACAAGGAGGAGGTCAGAGATTCGGAGAGATGGAGGTGTGGGCACTTCTTGGATACGGAGCAGCTTATACACTCAGAGAAATGCTTACAATTAAATCAGATGATATAGTAGGTAGATCAGCAGCATTTGATTCTATAGTTAAAGGAGAAAGAATCAAAGAGCCAAACTTACCTGCATCATTCAATGTGTTACTAAATAGCTTGAGAGGTCTTGGACTTGATGTCGAACTCAAGAAAGAAAAGATAGAAGATGATATAAAAGAATAATTTATTTCCCTAAAAAATTTTGACTGGTGGAAAATCAAAGATTTTCCAGGCATTAGGCAAAAGCCTAATGCACCAATCAAAACTTTAAAGGGTAAACAAAATAATAAAACAAAAATATATGAAAAATACAAAATCATCACCATCAAAAGACCAAGATTTTAATTTAGTCTCAATAAAAATCGCTTCACCAGAAAGAATAGCTGAATGGTCAAGCGGAGAGGTTACAAAACCAGAAACTATAAACTACAGAACTCAGAGATCTGAGAGAGGTGGTTTATTCGATGAAAAAATATTCGGACCTGATAAAGATTATGAGTGTTATTGTGGAAAATACAGAGGTATAAGATATAAAGGAATTGTTTGTGAAAAATGTGGAGTTGAAATTACAAGATCTATTGTAAGAAGAGAAAGAATGGGTCACATAGAACTCTCTACACCAGTTTCTCATATCTGGTTCCTTAGAGGTACACCTTCAAGATTAGGCCTAGTACTCGGAATGACAGTTTCAGACCTTGAAAAGGTTATATATTTCGCTGGATACATTGTTACAAAAACAATTGAATCAGAAAGAGAAAGAATTCTAAGAGAGATTGATATTGAATTCAAAAACAAAGTAAAAACTGTTGCTGACGAAAAAACAAAAGAAGCTCTAAAAGAACTTGCAACAAATGCAAAGAAAGAAGTCGAATCTATTCAAGACGGAAAAGTTTTGGATGAGGTATTATTCCATAAATTCTCTATTAAATACGGAGCAATGTTTGAAGCTGGTATCGGTGGAGATGTAATTTATGAAATATTAAAGAAAGTTGATCTAGTAGAATTAGCGAAGAAACTTGATGCAAATCTTGAGAAGGCTAACTCAATGGATACCGATAAGATAAACAAGAGGCTTAGCTTCATAAGAAGCATGATCGCTTCAAAGGTTCGCCCAGAATGGATGTTCCTTACAAGAATTCCTGTTATACCACCAGCACTTAGACCGATGGTTCCACTTGATGGAGGTAGATTTGCTACATCAGATGTAAACGATCTTTACAGAAGAGTAATCAACAGAAATAATAGACTTGTAAAGTTGAAAGAAATTTCTGCTCCAGATGTTATTCTTAGAAACGAAAAAAGAATTTTGCAAGAAGCTATCGATGCTTTGATAGATAACTCTATCAGACACGGTAATTCTTTATTCTCAGCTCTTGGAAGTGCATCACAAAAGAGACCACTTAAATCTCTAGCAGATAACCTAAAAGGTAAAAGAGGTTTGTTTAGATCAAACCTTCTCGGTAAACGTGTAGACTATTCTGGTAGATCAGTTATCGTTGTTGGTCCAGATTTACACTTAGACCAGTGTGGATTACCAAAGCATATGGCTCTTGAATTATTCAGACCATTTGTTATTTCTCAACTTCTTTCAAAAGAATTAGCATTTAACATAAGAGGTGCAGGTAAACTTATAGACGAAGGTGTGCCAGAAGTTTGGGCTATTCTTGAAAATGTTATTAAAGGTAAATACGTTCTTCTAAACAGAGCTCCTACTTTGCACAGACTTGGTATTCAGGCTTTCCAACCTATTCTTATAGAAGGAAATGCTATTCAGGTTCACCCACTTGTTTGTACAGCTTTCAACGCTGACTTCGATGGAGACCAAATGGCTGTTCACGTACCGCTTGGCGAAGAAGCTCAAGCAGAGGCTAGAGAAATAATGGCGGCTGACAAAAACATTCTTAAACCAGGAAATGGTGACCCAACAATTTCTGCAAAACTTTTGGACATCGTGCTCGGTTGTTATTGGATGACAAAAATCCTTGATGGTGAAAAAGGTGAAGGAAAATATTTCCAATCTCCAAACGCAGCTATCATGGCATATGATTTAGGAATCATTAGCTTGAGAGCGAAAATTCACATTCTTCCAACAGAAAAAGAAAAGTATGCTCAATTTGATATGAAGCTTTTTGAATCATCAGTTGGTAGATTACTATTGAATACTGTTTTGCCAGCATCATACCCATACGTAAATAAAGAAATCGATAAGAAGACAATGTCAAAGATTATCGATGATCTTATTATAAAGAATGGTCCAGAAAAAGTTGCTCCTATATTAGACAAGATTAAAAACTTTGGATTCAAATATGCTACTTACTCAGGTGTTACTTGGGGTATAGATGATATTCAAATTCCAAAAGAAAAGGGTGCTATTGTATCTGTTGCAAAAGGAAAATCTTTGGAAGTCGCTGAACAATTCAACGAAGGTTTACTTACTGATGAGGAAAGAGTAAGAAAAAATGTTGAAATTTGGCAGGGCGCAAAGACCGAATTAGAAAAACTAATTCCAGATACTTTAGATCACAATGGTTCTGTATATGATATGTGGAAGTCTGGTGCTAGAGGATCTCTAGGATCACTTACTCAGATGGTTGGTATGAAAGGTTTGATTCAAAATACAATGGGTGAAACTATTGAATTCCCAGTAATTTCTTCTTCAAAAGAAGGTCTTACTCCGATCGAATACTTCATTACAACTCACGGTTCAAGAAAAGGTCTTACTGATACTGCTCTAAACACCGCAAAAGCTGGATATCTTACAAGAAGATTGTTTGACGTTGCACAAGATATCATAATCACAGAAGTAGATTGCGGAACAAAAGATAAAATTGCAATAAATAAATCAAGTGGTGTTGAATCAGGTGCTTCAATCGCTAAAAATATTAGAGGTAGAGTTCTTGCTGAAGATGCTGTTACAAAAGATGGAACAGTATTATTCAAAAAAGGTTCACTTCTTACAAAAGATGATGCTCAGAAAATAGAACAAGCAGAAGTAGAAAACGTATTTGTAAGATCACCACTCACATGTAAAACATTACACGGAATCTGTGCACATTGTTATGGTATGGATCTTGGTAAATCTACGATGGTAGATATTGGTGAAGCTGTAGGTACTGTCGCTGCTCAGGCTATTGGAGAACCAGGTACACAGCTTACTATGAGAACTTTCCACGCTGGAGGTACTGCTTCTGTTGGTGGAGACATCACACAAGGTTTGCCTAGAGTTGAAGAAATCTTTGAAAAGAGAAAACCAAAGAATCCTGCTGTAGTTGCTACAGTTTCTGGTCACGTTACATCTGTAAAAGATTTTGGAAAGGAAAAAATAATTACTGTTATTGCTGATATAGAAGATAAGGGTAAAGTAAAGAAAACTGGTGAAGTTGAATACGTATTTAATCCAAAAAGAATGGCCTTGGTAAGAGTTGGAGACAATATCAAGAAAGGTCAGTTACTTACAGATGGTTCTGCAGATATCGATGAAATATTCGAATATGCGGGAAGAGAAAGAGCTATGGATTACATTATTACTGAAGTAAGTAAACCTTATGAACTTCAGGGAGAAGCTGTTGCTAGAAAACACATTGAAATTATTGTTAAACAAATGTTCTCAAAGAAAATCATTACTGACAGAGCTGATTCAGATTACTGTGTCGGTGATATTATAGATGAGCTAGACTTAGTGATGGAAAATAAACTTGCTAAAGAGGGAGATAAGAGAGAAATAGAAGCTGAATCTCAGGTTATGGGTATTACAGAATCTTCACTTTCAAGAAGAAGCTTCCTTTCAGCTGCATCATTCCAACATACAGTTAGAATTCTTATAAACGCTTCTGTTAAAGGAAACAAAGATGATCTAAGGGGTCTAAAAGAAAATGTTATCATTGGTAGAATTATCCCTGCAGGTACAGGATTTACAGGTAGCAAGAAACACAAAATCATTGCAGATGTAAAAGCTCAGTTCGAAGACGAAGATTACGGATACTAGTCTTAGTTTCTAGTTTTTAGGTTCTAGGTTTTAGGAAAAGTCAGGTAAAGTTTTTAAAGTAGAAAGTAAAGAAGAGTAAGAAACACAGAGGTCTCTCCTTGAGGAGGAGTCTGCGACGGGAAAAGGTGAGTCCTCGGTGTTTCAATCAATTAAAAACTATGTCATCTTCCGTAGATAAAATAAAAGAAAGATTAAGCATAGAAGAGGTTGTCGGCTCATATCTCAAACTCGAGAAAGCTGGTAACAACTTCAAAGCAAGGTGTCCTTTTCATAATGAAAAAACGCCGTCTTTCTTTGTGTCTCCGGATAGAGGTTCCTACTATTGTTTTGGTTGTGGAAACAAAGGAGATATTTTTTCTTTTGTTCAAGAATTTGAAGGAATTGATTTTGTTGGTGCTCTAAAAATTCTTGCTGAAAGAGCTGGAGTAGAACTAGAAAAGAATCCATCAAAGGTTACAGACAAAAAAGAAAGATTGTATATGTTGCTTGATGCAACCACAACTTTTCTTCAAAAAAATCTTTCAGTAGAAGATATTCCACTTGAATATTTGAAGAATAGGGGACTCACAGAAAAAACAATTAAGGATTGGCGTATTGGATATGTTCGTGATGAATGGAGATCTATATATGAGCATCTTAAATCAAAAGGTTTTACTGATGATGAAATGCAGAGGGCTGGAGTCATAAAAACAGAAGGTCAAAATACTTATGATAGATTCCGCGGAAGGATAATGTTTCCGATATTTGATAGCGCTGGTAGAGTGATAGCGTTTTCTGGAAGAATACTTCATGATGATGGTAAATCTGCAAAATACTTGAATAGCCCACAGACAGAAGTATTTGATAAATCAAAAACTTTGTATGGATATAATTATGCAAAGCAATCTATAAGAAAATTTGATTTCTCAATCTTAGTTGAAGGTCAAATGGATCTTCTTATGTGCCACCAAAACGGTTTTTCAAATGCAGTAGCGTCTTCAGGTACAGCTCTCACTTCACAACACCTTTCTCTTCTTAAGAGAATTTCAAATAGAATAATAATGTCTTTTGATTCTGATAATGCCGGCGCAAAAGCAGCAGAAAGAGGTTGGATGTTAGGACTTGCTTCTGGTATGGAAGTCAAAGTTGCAGCAATACCGAAAGGATATGATCCAGCTGACCTTATTTTGAAAGACAAAGAAGAATTTAAAAAAGTTCTTAAAGATGCAGTTCATATCATTGAATTTTTGTTGGACAGAGTGATTTTAGAAAATACAGATGAGAGGAAAATTGGTTTAGCAGTAAAAAATAAAGTCCTACCATTTCTTTCACTACTGGATAGTAGTATGGAAAAATCACACTACGTGACAAAAATAAGCAATAAGACAGGTATCAAGGAAGACGCAATTTGGGAAGATCTGAAGAAAGTGAAGATAGACGATGATTACGTGGTAAAGGAAGAAGCCCATGAATATAAGGAAGAAATAAAAACTGGAATGCTAAGAAGCGGATCGGTAGAAAGAAGTCTGGCATCGATAATAGCCCTCATTGAATCTTCAAAAGACCAGATAACAAACCCAGAAGAATTGAGACAAAAGGTTAAGGATTCCGTTGGGGAAGGAAAGTATAATGAATTTAATGAAGAGTTAGAAAGTTTGAAAGGAGAACTTTCATTCGAAGCTGAAAGTTATTACGGAGGATTAGAGAAAGAAAAATTTAATAAAGAAGTTGAATATATCTTGCTAAATTTGCAAGAAGAAATATTAAAAAAGGAATTATCATCACATATGGTTGAGTTGAAGAAAGCAGAAGCACAGAAAGATACGGGAAAGGCCACTTCAATACTCAAAAGATGTAATGATATAACAA